>LIBO01000078.1 GCA_001438005.1 Verrucomicrobia subdivision 6 bacterium BACL9 MAG-120507-bin52
ACCGCCATCGTTCGGCGGGGTGCCGAGTTGAAAGTCGACTACGCTCGCACCTGGTCCTGCTACAAGGGCGGCCTACTCCACTGCGGCACCTGCGGAACCTGCATCGAACGCCGCGAAGCCTTTCTGCTGGCCGGCGTTCCCGATCCCACCCCCTACGTGAATACTCCCGCCATTCCACCTAAACCTGCCCCTGTGTCCTGATGCGAATTGCGGAAATCTTCCACTCCATCCAAGGGGAGGGCCTTCTCGCTGGAGTTCCCTCCATCTTTATCCGCACCTCCGGCTGCAATCTCCGCTGTCACTGGTGCGACACTCCCTACGCCTCTTGGAAACCGGAAGGTCCGGAAATGTCCATCCAAGAAATTCTGAAAAAGACCTCGCCGTGGGACTGTCATCACGTCGTCCTGACTGGCGGTGAACCGATGATCGCCCCCGGTCTCCCTGAGCTAGCGACCGCTCTAAAAAAAGAGGGAAAGCACATCACGATCGAAACCGCCGGCACGATCCTCCCCCACGGCATTCCCTGCGACTTGGCCTCACTCAGCCCCAAGCTCTCCAACTCCACGCCTCCCCCCGAGCGGGATTCAGCTTGGACTAAAAAACACGAAGCCAACCGCCTTCAACCGGAAGTAATTTCCGACTGGATCAGAAATTATAACTTTCAGCTCAAATTTGTTGTCTCATCTGAAAACGATCTGGTCGAAATCAAATCTCTCCTGTCCCGCCTAGAAACCTTCGTAGCACCTCCGCACCAGTCGGTTCGGGGCGAAGAAGGTCCGCCTGTCCCCTTCCACCAGGTGCTCCTCATGCCCGAGGGCATCGATGTAAAAACGCTCGCTGCCCGCTCCCCATGGCTGGTTGAAATCTGTCAACGCGAGGGCTTCCGCTTCTGCCCCCGCTTGCACATAGATCTCTTCGGTCATACCCGGGGAACTTAAAGAACCAGCCCTTCGTAGCCTTGGCGAAGGAGGGCAGATTGCGTTGTTTGGTAATAAACGCGGAAACTAGAAAATCTCCTCAAGCCAAAAGTGGCTCGCCTGTTCTTCACTAGGCAATTTTTACGATTCTTCCGCACTGGCTGCCTGCCTCCAGCGTGGCCAACTCCATCACCTGCGCCACCACCTCCTCCGGTTTTTTCCCTCCCGTATGCATTTCCGTATCCAGAAATGGTGGCTCCACCGCGTTGATAATGATATCCACGCCCTTCAGTTCATAACCCACCGCCTTGGTCAACGAATCCAACGCACACTTCGAGGCACAGTAGGCCGACGCTTTGGGTAAATGCTTGATCGGCGCACTAATATTCACAATCCGTCCGAACCCTCGCTGAATCATCCCCGGCAAAATTGCCCGAATCAGCAAATAAGGGCCTCTCACATTCGTCGCCATGATCTTGTCCCACTCCTCGATCGGCAAATCTTGCACCGCCTTCAAGCCCGTAATAATCCCAGCATTGTTAAATAAAATTTCGATCGGTCCCATTTTCTCCGCCTGTTTCAACCCCTTCTCGACCGATTTCAGATCGGTCACATCCATCTCCACCGCCAACCCCACCCCGCCAGCCTGAGTTACCTCCTCCGCAATTTGCTGAATCTTATCCTTCCTCCTGCCCGCACAAATCACCTTCGCCCCCGCCTGACCCGCGACAAGAGCCAGCGCTTTTCCGAGGCCCGACCCTGCCCCCGTGATCAGAATAACTTTGTTTTTAAGGTTCATACTTCGATAAGGCCCCGACCCGCTGGGGCTTCTGATTTAGGCAAAAGCCAATTTCCCTTTTGGATTCGGGATCTCTCTGCCTTGGCTCCTCGCTGTTTCCAACCAAAGCGACGCCGCTTGCTCTGCCCTTTCCAATGCCTCGCGCTTGGTTGATCCGTGCGCTTTGCATCCAGCCAACTCAGGAACTTCCACCACAAAAATTCCATCCGCTTGGTCCCAGTATATGATCGATTCGTACTTATTTTCACTCATTGGCGGCCTCCTTGGGTTGGTCGATTTGATACCTAATGAGAATATCACGAATTTGACGCACTTGATAGCGTTTCGCCGTGGAGCCGTCAGATTGGAGATTGATTAAGGCATCGATCCCGTTTTTAGTAAACAGGTTATGACTTCCCCGAGTACGCTGATCAAAACCACACCTTCGGAGATAGTTAACCAATTCCGCAAAATCGATATTCCCGTCGCACTGACCAGACAGAATCTTGGCGCGGAATTTTTCCCACTTACTCACTTTTTTGCTCCCCGCCACTTGCAGGGACTACCGAATTTGTTTCTGTGGCCACAGGTTGCTCCACCACCGGCCTCGGATAGGGCCACAGAATAAATTCGCTCTTATCGAACCACGGCCCCGTTGGCATGATCAGCGTCGATCCCACCCACTCCGCCCCTACCTTGGATCGAACAGGGAAATAACCCGTTGCCCCCAGCAGCGCCGCTTGCTGCGGACCGGCTAACAAAAATTCTAAAAACCGGAATCCTGCTTCTTTTTTGGGCGACTCCTCCCTCACCCCCATCACTTCAAAATCGACAATCGTGCCGGATGACAAAGCCGACCACCGAATCAACCCGCCCCCCGCTTGCGGATCCAAAACCAATCTCCACGCGGGCAGAAAACTCAACTGCACACTCCCACTCTTTAATCCGTCCCAACACTCCTGCTCCGAGGCCAATTTTCCGCTTAAGGCGGTCTCAACCTGCTGTCGTGCCAGTTGCTGGGTTGTCTCCCCGCCCAGATTGATCGGCTTGCCTTGTGACTTAAGCCAAATTGCGCCCATCAGATCTGGGTCGTTTGGAAAAAGAGCCTGCGGCTCACCCGCCCAACGCGCCGGAGCGGCCAAAGCCACCTTGTGAGGAGTTCCAAGCGCCACTTTTTTCATAAAGAACCAAGGGCTGACTCTCCACGGCCTACTATGAGCTCCAGTCGGATCAAAAGCTTGCCCTTGAAAGACAGGGTTCATTCCATCGAGCGGAACATGACCCGATAGCTCCGCCCACGGGACAATCTGGCCAATCGCCTGATAGGTCCGGGCACGAACTAGGTAAACATCTCCGTCCGACGGCCACGATCCGTCTGAGCCCCTTTCTAAAACTCGTAAATCTATCTTTGGGTTCCCCGTTCCACTCGAAAAGGTATCCAGCCACAAAGTAGGAATCGCGGGGCCTTCCTGATACACCACCAGTTTGGCTGGAAGTTGAAAAAGGGATGGTGCGGACGGCGCGGGCAACCTTTCGGGCTCAACCCCACCCGTTCCGAACCTTTGCCCCAGCCCAAAACCCAAAGCCAAGGCCAGCAGAAGCCCTACCCCAACTATCCCAGGCACCCGGGAATCTGCTTTATTTTCTATGGAATCCACACTTCTACCTTCTCCCAAAAGCCCTCTGCAGGAAAGTCGCAAGGTTGTCCTTTGGCTATGCGCTGGGCATAAAGGAGCTGTGCCACAAACCGAGCAAAAGATCGCCCTTTGGATGGATCAGCTTCGTCGAATGCGCGAGATGCAGTACGCCTACCACAAAAAGTTCTTCCACGGTCTCTGCCTCTTTCTTGTTCTCGTGATTGGCTGCCTTCTTTGGGACAGCTCTGTGTCTCTAGCCCTTGTTCCCCTGCTCGTCATCACCGCCGGAACCCAGTCCTGCTTCTATCTCCACTTTGTCGACTTCGCCCGCATCCACGCCCGTTTTGTCGAAGGTCGCCTGAATCAGGCGCTGGGCAAATCAACCTTGGTTGGATCCGAAATCGAAGACCTCTACTTCTACCCCGTCGACGCCCCCAAGATTGGCGGTTTTGTTCCCTCGACCCCGCTTCGCTTCTTCAGCTTCTTCACCTTCCACTGGGTTGTGCTCTGGCTCGCCTTGGCAGCTCTCGCCTTGTGGCGCCTTCTCCCCATGATGGGGGCTTGTGGCACACAATACCTGATTCTAATCGGGCTTTGGAGTGGCCTCAATTTTGCATACCTCGCCTGGTTTTTTGGAAACTTGAAGGATGCAAAGTCTATGTCCGAATATCTTAAAAAAGTCGGCTAGAACCATCGTCTTCCGAGTTCGACCTCCGCCCCTTTTTTCCTTTAGTATGAATTAGTGAATCAACTGCGCCGGGTCTTGGCCTTCGGCCTCCCCTTCCTCCGCCCTTACCGAACCCGCTTTTTCGCGGCCGTTGGGTTGGCTCTCATATTTGGAGTCAGCAACGGTGCCTTCGTCCTCGCCACCAAAACCCTTTTTGAAAGATTAAGCCCTTCCCCTGTCGTCGCCGGTCAAGTTGATCCCCAATCACTTGCGACCCGCTTTTCGGGTGAATTTGCCGAAGTCATGGAAAAAGATTCTCCCCCGCTCAGGCCAACCCATCACCCCCCTCCAGATTACGGGCGCCGTCCTATTTCTCCCCCTACTCATGCTGCTCCGCTCCGGCACCAGCTATCTCAGTGCCTACTGCATGTCTTGGGTCAGCACCCGAGTCGTTCGGGACATGCAACTCCGAGTCCTCGAAAAGCTCCACTCCCTCTCGTTGGACTACTTCAATAAGTCCACCCTTGGCGATCTCACAACCCACATTTCTGGCGATACCCGTCGTATTTTCGATGCCATGAATAACGGCTTCAGCGATCTCATCAAGGAGCCGATCACACTTCTCAGTATTTTAGCTGGGATGATTATGATTGATGCCAAGTTAACTTTCGCCGCAATCGTCATTCTTCCCTTGGTGACGATTCCTATCCTGATTGTCGGAAATCGATTAAAGCAAATTGCCCGGCAAACCGTTTCGGTCGGCATTAGCCAAGGCAGTGGCTTGATCGAAGCTCTTTCCGGCATCCGACTCATCAAGGCCTATGGACTGGAAAAGTTTCAGCTCGACCGTTACCGAGACGAAAGCCTCAAGCTGGTCAATCTCGAAGTCAAAAAAACCCAAGCAGGGAAACTGGTCAACCCAGTGATCGAAGTCATCAGCACGCTTGGACTGGGAGTATTCATTATTGTGGTTTTCGCGACGAATCAGTCGGTCTCAGATTTTGTGGGTTTTTTAACCGGCCTAATCATGCTGCCGAATCCCGTCAAACGCCTTGCCCAAATGCACGTGGACCTGATCTCGGCCACGGTGAGTTGTGATCGGCTAGAAAATTTCCTTTCATTGAATCCGAGCGTTGAAGAGCCAACTGCACCCACTCCACTACTTCCTCTTTCGAAAGGTCTACACCTCGAAAAGGTTTATCTCGATTACGGCCACAAGCACGTTCTGCAGGATATCGATCTCAGAATTCCCATGGGATACAAACTAGGCCTCGCTGGAGCCAGCGGTTCCGGCAAAAGCAGCCTGATCAATCTTCTGCCCCGATTTTACGCGCCTACCTCCGGCAGAATACTGTGGGATGGTCGGGACCTGAGCACCCTCCACTCTAGGGAATTGCGCTCCCAAATCGCGCTGGTCAGTCAGGATGTCGTTCT
>LIBO01000079.1 GCA_001438005.1 Verrucomicrobia subdivision 6 bacterium BACL9 MAG-120507-bin52
GAGTCGTCCGATCCGGCGGCTTTGGCTTGGTCGTATTCTAAGTCAAGTTGGGCGCACTGCAGGCGAAAGACAGATTTTTCCAGAACAGGATCGGTTTTCTGCGTCATCTCGTGCGCGAACTGAAACCATTGTAGAGCATGATCCAGCGAACCCTGCGTCTCACAAAGTTCCGCAATCTGCCTTGCGAGGGTCACGTTCTGGGGCTCCTGTTCAAATTGGGCGTGAAGCCGGGCCAACTGCTCGGCGATCGCGTCAGCCGATTTCACCACTTTTGAGGCGGATTCGAGTGCCGCGCTCTCGTCCTTATTTTTTAGCGAGTCGCGAAAGTCTTCCGACTTTTCCCAGCCGCCACTTTGGGTTGCGACCAAGGCGCTGGCGTCCTTCATTCCTTTGAGGGCGGCCCCGTCGGTGGGAGCGATATCCATGATGGCTTGGTAGACATCCCTTGCTTTGGCCATCTGTTTGCAGGCGATGAGCGCTTTGGCCAGGCCGTGGAGGTTTTGCGTGTCCTGTGGCTTCGCGACACGGAGCGTTTCGAAGGCAAACACGGCGGTTCCGGGAAGGTCATTCTCCAGCGCGATTTCACCCAAGGCGGAGTTGGCCTGGGGGCTAAAAGGGTCAAGGGTGAGGGCCTCTTCGAGTTTGGCTAAACCTGTGCCTAATGATTTTCCCACGGCTGACTTTGCCTGCATGACCGCGGGGGCGATGCGGACTGCGGCCATGTTTTTATCCATCTTGGAGGCGGATTTGGCCTTCGCGATCTGGCTGGCACGAAGAATTTTACGCCCTTCCAAAAGACCCGGATGCGCTTCTAGGACAGGGGGCATCAGCATGACGACGTAATCGTGGTTCTGGCGGGCCATGGCGTCCTTGGCTTTGCGAAAGGTATCCAAGTGGGATCCAGTCAGCTGGGCGGAGGTAATTTCAGCCATCATATAGACAATACCCCAAAAGGACATTTCCCCCAAAGGAAAAGTCGTATGGTTTTCCTTGCCCTTTCCTTTGCGCTAGGCCAACTCGCTTGGGATGCAAAACCCTTATCTTTATCTCGGTCTGGCGTTTTTCCTGGGTTCACTTCCTTTTGGTCACTGGCTGGCTTTGACCCGCGGGGTTGACTTGCGCAAGCAGGGAAGTGGCAACACCGGGGCAACGAACGTCGGTCGTGTACTGGGCAAAAAATGGGGGTATCTGGTCTTTGCTTTGGACTTAGGTAAGGGGTGGTTGGCGGTGGCCATGGCCCAATTCGCGGGAGAATTATCGGACCGCTGGGTTCTCGCGTCAGGCGTCTGCGCCGTGTTGGGGCATGTGTTTTCACCTTGGTTAGGCTTTCGTGGGGGAAAAGGAGTCGCCACCTCCGCCGGGATCTTAGTGGGACTTACTCCGTGGATTGCTCTGGCAGTGGTCGGCCTATGGGCGGGCTTATTTCAAATCAGTCGCATGGTATCGATCGCTTCCTTAGGTGCGGCGACCGCCTTCCCCGTGCTGGTTTTTTGGTTACATCCGACGCAGAGTTTTCTCCAGTGGACATCGATTGGGATATCACTACTGGTTTGGATACGACATCGCGATAACCTCCAAAGACTCTTCCAAGGAAACGAAAACCGATTCAAAAATGATGAAAGCAAGTAAACGATGAATCATACGGTCCTTGGAAAAGGGGCTTGGGGCGTGGCTATGGGCCAAGCCCTCCAGCACCGGGGGCACACTGTTACCTGGCTGGACAAAGGAGATCATAAAATTCCGGAAAAGACCGATCTATTGTGGATCGCTCTTCCAACGCAAGCGGTCCGTGAGTGCTTCGAACAAGTCCATGGCCTGAAAACCGAAATGCCCGTGGTCAGTCTTTCCAAAGGAATCGAAATTTTGACAGGTAAACGGGTGAGTGAAATTGTGGCCGCCTTTTGCCCAAAATCTCCTTTGGCAGCGGTCTCTGGGCCGAGTCTTGCCCAAGAAATTATGCAACAAGTTCCCACGGCACTGGTGGCGGCATCCAACGACGAGAACTTCTCGCGCACTGTTCAAAAAGCACTTCACGGTGCGGCGCTACGCGTTTATCGGAGTCCTGATCTGATTGGGGTGGAGTGGGGGGGCGCTTTGAAAAATGTGTACGCTCTCGCCGCGGGGATGTGTGCGGGCCTCGGGTTGGGGGAAAATAGTCTGGCAGGGTTAACAACTCGCAGCTTGCGGGAAATGGCCCGTGTTGCCGTTCATTTTGGAGCGCAGGAGGAGACGGTGCAGGGATTAAGTGGGGTAGGAGATCTCATCTTAACATCCTATAGTCGAGCCAGTCGGAATCGAAGGGTGGGAGAGCGGATCGGAGTTGGAGATTCCGTGGCTCAAGCTTTGGCCTCGGTGGACGGGGTTTGCGAGGGAATCCCCACGACCCACGCCTTACATAAGATTTTGCTTTCCCAAAAGATCGATGCGCCAATCGCGGTGGAGCTGTTTCAAGTCCTCCAAGGTAAAAAAACTCCGCGAGAAGGCTTGTCGGCCCTGTTAGACCGAGGATCGAAGTCGGAAGCCGAGTAAAGTCACATTACTGTTCGACGAGATGGGGTTGGGAGGGAATGATAGTCACTCTATGGTGCGATGTAATTTATCCCAAAGGCACGAAACTCATCGGAAAGGGTGTGACCGGTGACCAATCGTCCACTCATTGTGGCGCCATCGATTCTGGGAGCAGATCTTGGGCGCATTGAGGTCGAGGCGAAACGAATCCATGAGAGCGGGGCAGAGTGGGTTCATGTGGACATTATGGATGGTCACTTTGTGCCGAATATCTCCTTCGGAGTAAATATGGTGAGGACTCTGCGGCGCCTCATGGGCGAAGCTACGCTCGATGTTCATCTCATGATCGAGCAACCGGATCGATATGCGAATGAGTTCATCGAGGCGGGGGCGGATTGTCTCAATATTCATTTGGAGGCCAGACACCAATCTGCCCGGACACTTGCTTCCATTCGGGAAAAGGGATGCCGCGCTGGTTTAGCCCTGAATCCAGCGACTCTTTTAAAGCACGCCACTCCGCTTTTGCCTTTGTGCGATCAACTCCTTTGTATGACGGTGAATCCAGGTTTTGGTGGACAGCCTTTTCTGTCTGAGGTTTTGCCCAAGATTCGGGAGGCACGGGAAACCATTCTTCGGCAAAATGTTCAGGTCGATATCTCCGTCGATGGGGGAATTAATAATGAGACGGCTGCCCAGTGTGTGGCTTCCGGGGCTAATATTCTTGTTTCTGGATCCTATCTCTTTTCCCAACCCGACCTAACGAAAGCGGTCTCTTCCATGCGCAGCGCCGCGACGGCAGCCAATGTTTCGGGTTAGCGTACTTTTTCTCTTCTATGGAACCTAACCTGATCCGAAACTTTTGTATTATTGCGCACGTGGACCATGGAAAAACCACGCTTTCCGATCGGCTTCTACAAGTCACTGGGCTGATCGCGGAGCGGGATATGCAGGCCCAACTTCTTGATTCCATGGATTTGGAGCGTGAGCGCGGGATCACCATCAAAGCTCACCCCGTGACCTTGAGCTACACGGCCAAAAATGGAAAAACCTATCGTCTCAATCTGATTGATACTCCGGGGCACGTGGATTTCTCCTATGAAGTTTCTCGCTCCCTCGCCGCATGTGAGGGGGCGCTTCTGGTGGTAGATGCGGCCCAGGGAGTCGAGGCCCAGACCGTGGCCAATGTTCATTTGGCGAACAAGGAAGGCCTCACCTTGATTCCGATCATAAATAAGATCGATCTGCCCAGTTCCGATATCCCGGGGGTGAAAAAGCAGTTGGAGGAGATCCTGTCGATTCCAGGGGAGGAGGCCATTTTGGTTAGCGCCAAGACAGGGCAGGGGATTGAAGACGTATTGGAGGCCATTGTGGCTCGTCTGCCGGCTCCGGAGGGGGCGGATGGAAAGGAGTTGAAGGCGCTTGTCTTTGATAGCGTGTTCGACACCTTTCGAGGGGTTATCGCCTATGTCCGTGTCATCGCGGGTGAATTAACCGCGGGAACCCCCATCATGTTAATGCAAAGCGGTCGAAAATATGAGGTGAAGGAGGTGGGAACCTTTTGCCCCAAGATGGTGGTTGGAAAAAAGTTAGGCCCAGGAGACTCGGGCTACCTAGTGGCGAATTTACGAACTACGGCGGAGATTGATATTGGGGACACGATTACCCATGCCATCTATCCCGCCAAGGAGCCTTTGACGGGCTTTCGGAAAGTCCAACCGATGGTTTTTTCCGGGCTTTATCCGATCAACACGGATGACTTCGAGAAACTCAAGTTGGCTTTGGGAAAATTGCAGGTGAATGACTCGTCTCTTGTTTTTATTCCGGAAAGCTCTCCCGCCCTCGGGTTTGGCTTTCGCTGTGGCTTTCTCGGGCTACTGCACATGGAAATTGTGCAGGAGAGGTTGTCTCGAGAATTTGGGATGGAGGTGCTTTCCACTTACCCCAGCGTGATCTACGAGGTTCGTCTCACCAGCGGAAAAGTTCTTTCGGTTGAAAATCCCGTGCAACTGCCCGACCCCAGCGTGATTGAGGAAATTCGGGAGCCGATGGTTACAGTTTTTCTGCTTTGTCCGAATGAGAATATCGGGGATCTGGTCACGATGGTTCGAGAAAAGAGGGGAGAAGTGACCAAGACCGACTCCTTGGATGCGAAACGGGTTATGTTAACCACCCAGATTCCTTTGAGCGAGATCCTGGTCGACTTTAGCGACCGGATCAAAAGCATAACTCGTGGCTATGGGTCGATGGATTACGAGCATGGTGAGTATCGGGCAGATGATTTGGTGAAGCTGGAAATCCTGGTGAACGGTGAGCCGATGGACGCTTTTTCCTGTATCGTGCATCGGGAGAAAGCACCGGCCCGAGGACGCGCCCTGACCGCAAAGTTAAAGGAGGTGATTCCGCCACAGCTCTTCAAGGTTTCTTTGCAGGCGGCGATTGGCGGCAAGATTGTTGCCCGAGAAGATGTAAAAAGTTTCGGCAAAAATGTGACCGCAAAGTGCTATGGCGGAGACATCACGCGAAAGCGAAAACTTTTGGAGAAGCAAAAAGAGGGCAAGAAGCGGATGAAGCAGTTTGGGAAGGTCAATATTCCTCAAGAGGCTTTTTTACAGGTTTTGAAAGCTTTTGGAGATTAGAGGATATGATCGACTTTCTTTTCTTCGGTAAGGCCAAAGAGGAGCGAAAGCAACTTCATGCGATCGCGCACTTTTTAGCAAAGAGAGTTCACTATGGTCGGGATGTTTTACCGGAGAAGTTAATCGAGCGTCTGGAGCAGGCGCGTGAGTTGTGTGCGGAGGCCCTGCGCATGACGACTCCGGCGCCACGCCGAACGGATATCCTGCTCCAATTGGAAAAGGGGTATGGAGATCTACTTCGGACGGAAAGACATCATGGCAGAAAAGAGAATGCGG
>LIBO01000080.1 GCA_001438005.1 Verrucomicrobia subdivision 6 bacterium BACL9 MAG-120507-bin52
GTGGCGACGGGGGCGGCGAGTCCGAGGGCGCAGGGGCAGGCGGCGATGAGGACGGCGACCGCGCGGGAGATGGAGTTGGCGGCGGTTTCGCCGGCGAGAATCCAACCGACGGCGGTGGCGAGGGCGAGAAAAAGGACGAGAGGAGTAAAGATGCCGGCGATTTTGTCGGCGAGGCGTTGGAAGGGCGGGGGATTTGCGCGGGCTTCGTCGACGAGTTGGGCGAGTCGGGCGATGAGAGAGTCGGTGCCGGCTTTTTCGGCGAGGATGAGGAGTCGGCCACCCGAGACGAGAGTTCCGGCGAGGACCGAGTCGCCGACAAATTTTTCGATGGGCAACGGTTCGCCGGTGAGGATGGATTCTTCAACGGAGGCGTGGCCTTCGAGAATTTTTCCGTCCGCCGGGATGGTTTCCCCGGGGAGGACGAGGAGGTGGTGGCCGAGTTGAATTTCGGCGCAGGGGACAATTTTTTCGGAGCCGTGGGAGAGGAGTCGGGCGGTGGGTGGGGTAAGGGTGAGGAGAGCCTGGAGGGCGTTTGAGAGTTTATCCGCGGACCGCTGCTCGATCCATTGACCGGCCAGGACGAGAGTGGTGATGGCGGCGGCGGCATCCAAGTATAGTGCTCCATGTAATTGATGATTAGATATTAATACAAAAAGACTATAAAAGTAAGCGGTGAGGGTGCCTGATCCTAAGAGCGTAAACATATTAGGGTTAATGGTTTGAATACTTTGAAAAAATGCTTTGACGATTGGAAATCCGACCCAGAAAACGACGATTCCTGATATAAACAATTGTGCATAAGCACTATAGGAAATAGAAAAATGACCTGAGGCGAGCAGGTGGAGGGGGATGGAGAGAAAAAGGGATAAGAGGGCGAGATGGCCGTAGGGGACAGGTTTGGCTGGGATTGAGTGGCAGGAGGAGAGGCCGGATTTTTTTGGGTGGCAGTGATCCATATGGGAGTATCTGTAGGTTGAAGGGGTTATGCAAAAAATATATAAAAAAACGGTTGACCTATTTTTGCAGGGGCGTATGTTTTCCATCCCCTTAATTTCAGTTTCGAATTTTTTTCGGATCTGCGGGGAAAATCAGTTCTTTACCAACGGGGTGTTCTTTTGTCTGGATACGGACAGAAGGATACAATCGACAGCAGAAGTTCGAAGGAAGATTGAATTGTGCGGGTTACCGTTCTCGATCGGGTTGACAGCCTGAGGCGAGGATGCCGGTCTGGGTGCAAGCTCAGAGCGGAGGTGGTGACCAAACATTTTGTCGGCCAATAATATATTGGCCAGAATTTAAGGCTGGTTTCTTTCGGGGTAACCTGGAGAGATCGGCTCCTATTCTCTATTGGAGAGTTTGATTCTGGCTCAGAACGAACGCTGGCGGCGTGGATAAGACATGCAAGTCGAACGCGATTTTTCCGGTTAGCAATAACTGGAGAAATTGAGTGGCGAATGGGTGCGTAACACGTGGGAATTTATCCGGAAGTGGGGGATAGCTTGCCGAAAGGCAAATTAATACCGCATATGCCCGTAAGGGCAAAGTGGGGGACCGCAAGGCCTCACGCTATCGGAGGAGCCCGCGCCCTATCAGCTAGTTGGTGAGGTAATGGCTCACCAAGGCTTAGACGGGTAGCTGGTCTGAGAGGACGACCAGCCACACTGGAACTGAGACACGGTCCAGACACCTACGGGTGGCAGCAGTCGAGGATTTTTCTCAATGGGGGCAACCCTGAAGGAGCGACGCCGCGTGGAGGATGAAGGGCTTCGGCTCGTAAACTCCTGTCACCGACGAACAAGGCATCCGGATTAATAAATCGGATGCTTGATGGTAGTCGGAGAGGAAGGGGCGGCTAACTCTGTGCCAGCAGCCGCGGTGATACAGAGGCCCCAAGCGTTGTTCGGATTTACTGGGCGTAAAGGGTGTGTAGGGGGTCGGGTAAGTTTGACGTGAAATCCCGTTGCTCAACAACGGAACTGCGTCGAATACTGCTCGGCTGGAGGTTCGGAGATGAGGGCGGAATTCTCGGTGTAGCGGTGAAATGCGTAGATATCGAGAGGAACGCCGACGGCGAAAGCAGCCCTCAAGACGAAATCTGACCCTGAAACACGAAGGCCAGGGGAGCAAACGGGATTAGATACCCCGGTAGTCCTGGCAGTAAACGGTGCTCATTAGATGTAGGCGGATTCGACCCCGCCTGTGTCGAACCTAACGGATTAAATGAGCCGCCTGGGAAGTACGGTCGCAAGATTAAAACTCAAAGAAATTGACGGGGGCCCGCACAAGCGGTGGAGTATGTGGCTTAATTCGATGCAACGCGAAGAACCTTACCTGGCCTTGACATGCTTAGTTCAAGCGTGGAAACACGCTGGCCCGCAAGGGCGATTTGCACAGGTGCTGCATGGCTGTCGTCAGCTCGTGTCGTGAGATGTTGGGTTAAGTCCCGCAACGAGCGCAACCCTCGTGGTTAGTTATTCCCGGGCAACCGGAATCTGACCAGACTGCCCTGTGAAACGGGGAGGAAGGTGGGGACGACGTCAAGTCCGTATGGCCCTTACGGCCAGGGCTGCACACGTACTACAATGCCCAATACAGAGGGACGCAAGACCGCAAGGTGGAGCTAATCCCGTAAAGTTGGGCCCAGTTCGGATTGGAGGCTGCAACTCGCCTCCATGAAGTTGGAATCGCTAGTAATGGCGCATCAGCTACGGCGCCGTGAATACGTTCCCGGGCCTTGTACACACCGCCCGTCACATCATGAAAGCCGGTCTTACCCAAAGTCGCCTCCGGGTGCCTAAGGTAAGGCTGGTGATTGGGATGAAGTCGTAACAAGGTAGCCGTAGGGGAACCTGCGGCTGGATTACCTCCTTTCTAAGGAGTATTTACCCTCGACTCATTCCTGTCGGGAGATTCGTCTCCTGACTGGATTGAGTCGAGATAGGTCGACCCCTGACCGTTCGGTCAAACGAACGATGGGGTTTTAAGACCACGTTGGGGAAACCCAATGCGGCCACGCCTGAGTGGCCCGCACAATTCAGTCTTCCGAACAAACTTTTAGCGGCGTCCGATCCTGTAGACCTTTTTTGCTTTGGGGGCATAGCTCAGTTGGTAGAGCGGTAGCTTTGCAAGCTATAGGTCTGGGGTTCGAATCCCCATGCCTCCAGTGAGGATGGCGGGATGAAACATTTGGCTGGGGCCTGTAGCTCAGTTGGTTAGAGCATGCGCTTGATAAGCGCAGGGTCACTGGTTCGAGCCCAGTCAGGCCCACGAGGCGGGCCGGGAATGTGGGATTGCCGCGAGAAGTGAGTACGGGAAACGAAAACTTTCCCTAGTTAGCGCAAGCTGGCTGGGGGTTCTTTGACAACTGCGCAGAATAGATAGTTTTTACACACGAGTCTTTTCGTGTCCCGGGCGGGGAACCGTGCGGGATTACGAGATTTAACTCGGGTAAAACAACTTCAAGTCGAGGCGAGATTCTATTGAAGAATTGGAAATGAATTGTAAGCGACCTTAACGGATTGCGAGATCAAGCTACCGAAGGCGCACGGAGAATGCCTTGGCACCAGATGGCGATGAAGGACGTGGTAAGCTGCGATAAGTCTCGGGGAGCCGCACACAGGCGCTTGGACCCGAGAATTTCCTAATGGGGTAACCCGATCGGGGGAATGCCCGATCACTCCGGCCTGAATACATAGGGCCGGTAGAGCGACACCCGCTGAAGTGAAACATCTCAGTAAGCGGAGGAAGAGAAAACGAGCGTGATTCCGTAAGTAGTGGCGAGCGAACACGGAAAAGCCCAAACCGGGGAGCTTGCTCCCCGGGGTTGTAGGGCCACAATGTGGGACTTCGACGGTTAGGAGAAGCGGATGGAAAGCCGCTCCCTAGAGGGTGAGAGACCCGTATCCGAAAACCGAAAGAGCCCTAGTGGTACCCTGAGTAACGCGATGCACGTGAAACTTCGCGTGAACCCGTCCCGACCACGGGATAAGGCTAAATACAATCTGGTGACCGATAGTGGACAAGTACCGCGAGGGAAAGGTGAAAAGAACCGCTGTGAGCGGAGTGAAACAGAACCTGCAACCGTGTGCCGACAAGGTGTCAGAGCCCCGCAAGGGGTGATGGCGTGCCTTTTGCTTAATGAGTCTGCGAGTTATTGTCTGTGGCATGCCGAAGGGCTTCTGGTCCGGAGGCGGAGCGAAAGCGAGTCCGAAATGGGCGAACATAGTCGCAGGCAGTAGACCCGAAGCGGAGGTGATCTACCCATGGCCAGGATGAAGTCCCAGTAAAATGGGATGGAGGTCCGAACTGGTGAGCGTTGAAAAGCTCTCGGATGAGCTGTGGGTAGGAGCGAAAGACTAATCAAACCCCGTGATAGCTGGTTCTCCCCGAAATAGCTTGAGGGCTAGCCTTGCATGCTGACCTGTAGAGGTAGAGCACTGGATGGACGAGGGCCCATACCCGGGTACCGAATCCAATCAAACTCCGAATGCTACAGGGTGGAGTGCAGGAGTCAGACGGCGGGGGATAAGCTTCGTCGTCGAGAGGGAAACAGCCCAGACCGTCAGCTAAGGTGCCTAACGACCGCTGAGTGGAAAGGATGTGGGATTTCATAGACAGTGAGGATGTTGGCTTAGAGGCAGCCATCATTTAAACAAAGCGTAACAGCTGACTCATCGAGAGATCCCGCGCCGAAAATGATTGGCGATCAAGCGGTCGACCGAAGCTACGGATGAAATACCGGTTCGCCGGAATTTCGTGGTAGGGGAGCGTTCTGTACGCATCGAAGCGGAAGGGAAACTGACCGTGGAGTGTACGGAAGTGAGAATGCAGACATGAGTAGCGATCATCCCGGTGAAATTCCGGGACGCCGTAAACCCAAGGTTTCCTGGGGAAGGTTCGTCCTCCCAGGGTTAGTCGGGTCCTAAGTCGAGGCCGCACGGCGTAGACGATGGGCAGCAGGTTCAATATTCCTGCACCGCCGAAATTTAACCTACGTGGACGCAAGAACGGAGAGTGGCAAGGTGATGAATGTCCTTGTCCCGCAAGGGGACGCGGAGGCTACGGCCGAAGCGGATCATTTAAAGTTTTTGCCGAGAAAAAGCGTAGCGAATACTAAGGCGCCCGTACCGTAAACCGACACAGGTGGGTGAGTAGAGTATACTAAGGTGCGCGAGTGAACCCTCTTCAAGGAACTCGGCAATCTAACCCCGTAACTTAGGGATAAGGGGTGCCCCGTCGCAAGATGGGGTCGCAGAGAAATGGGCCTACCGACTGTTTAGCAAAAACACAGCACTCTGCTAAGTCGTGAAGACGACGTATAGGGTGTGACACGTGACCAATGCCGAAAGATTACGGTGAGGGGTCAGCCGCAAGGCGAAGCTCCGAGCCCAAGTCCCGG
>LIBO01000081.1 GCA_001438005.1 Verrucomicrobia subdivision 6 bacterium BACL9 MAG-120507-bin52
GGGACTCCTCCGATTTGCGAATGGTTCTTTTGTCGGGTCACTATCGCCAGCCCTTAAACTTTTCTTGGGGCACGATGACCGCGGTTCGACATGGTCGGCAAAGATTAGGTCGTCTAAGGCTGGCATTGGAGGAGGCGGCCAAGGGCAAGAGGGGGGAGGGGTGGGGATCTTTTCAGCCGGCCTGGAACGCCTTGCGTGAGGATCTAGAAACACCCAAGGCTCTTGGAGCGCTCTACACCGCGGTGGGTGAATTGGAGCAAAAGCAGAAAAAAGGTTTCTCCGCTAATGAGGCGGCCCAAGAGCTCAACGGAATGGATCGAATTTTGAAAGTCCTTGGAGTCTCTCCCGCCTTGGAGCAGGAACTTCAGGCACCGGCAGAGATGCAAAGTCTGGCGGAGGCGAGGAGTGCCGCTCGTCTGGCCAAGGATTGGAAGGAGTCGGATCGATTGAGGGATGAGTTGGCGAAACATGGTTGGGAGGTGAGGGATGCGGCGGGTGGTTGGCGACTGGTGCGGAAGCCGGGAACTCCCTAGGTTCGAGCCATGGCCATGACCCCTTTGGAGGAGCTAAGACATTCAACCTCGCACGTATTAGCGACGGCGGTACTACGGTTATGGCCCGATGCCCTACTGGATATCGGCCCGCCGACGGACTCTGGCTTCTATTATGACTTTGATCTATCCCACCGATTCAGCGAGGAGGACTTTAGTAAGATTGAAGCGGAGATGAAAAAGGTGGCGAAAGAAAACCACCTCTTCACCCGAAAGGAGGTCAGTCGGGCGGAGGCAAAAGCTTTTTTTGAGAGCAAGAAGCAGACGTACAAAATTGGGCGCCTAGGGGATATTCCGGAGGGCGAGGCAATTTCCTTTTATACCAACGGGGAGTTTACCGATCTCTGTGCGGGTACTCACGTGAAGAGCACGGGAGAGATTAAAGCGTTCAAGTTGCTGCGATTAGCAGGGGCGTATCATCGCGGAGATGAAAAGAACAAGATGCTGCAACGGATCTATGGAACTGCCTTTGCAACAAAGGAGGAACTTGAGGCTAGTCTAAAAGCGCAGGAGGAGGCTCTCCAGCGTGACCATCGGAAGTTAGGGAAGGAGTTGGACCTTTTTCTGATCGATGACGAAGTGGGACAAGGGCTGGTCATGTGGACCCCCAAAGGAGCAATTGTTCGACACGAGATGCAGAAATTTCTTTTGGAGGAGCTCGGCAAGCGTGGATATGAACAGGTATTTACCCCCCATGTCGGCCGGCTGAGTTTGTACAAGACCTCGGGACATTTTCCTTACTACCAAGAGTCGCAGTACCCGCCGATCATTGACCGGGAGACGCTGGCCAAACTTTCCCAAGAGGGTTGTTCCTGTGCTGAATTAAGCAACAAAATCGAGAAGGGGGAGATCGAGGGATACTTGCTCAAGCCGATGAACTGTCCGATGCATATTCGGATTTATGCATCGCGACCTCGTTCCTATCGGGATTTACCGGTTCGCTTAGCGGAGTTTGGAACGGTGTATCGCTGGGAGCAGTCGGGAGAGTTAAATGGAATGACTCGGGTGCGTGGTTTTACCCAGGACGATGCCCACTTATTTTGCACGGAGGAGCAGGTCGCCCAAGAAGTGGAGGGCTGTCTGGAGATGGTCCGCCTTGTTCTAGTTACCCTAGGAATTGGTGATTTCCGGGTCCGGGTGGGACTCCGGGATCCCGCCTCCGACAAATATGTTGGATCGAAAGAAGGTTGGGACAAAGCCGAGGCGGCGGTCAAGGAGGCGGCCAAGAAACTTGGGGTCAAGACCAGCGAAGAGGCAGGTGAGGCAGCTTTCTACGGCCCAAAAATCGATTTTGTGGTGAAGGATGTCATCGGGAGGGAGTGGCAATTAGGAACCGTTCAGGTCGACTACAACTTACCCGAGCGTTTTGATTTAACTTACACAGGAGCCGACAATCAGAAGCATCGCCCGGTGATGATTCATCGGGCGCCCTTTGGTTCGCTGGAGCGTTTCACCGGGGTTCTGATCGAACATTATCGAGGAGCCTTTCCGGTGTGGCTGGCCCCTGAACAGGCCCGGTTTCTCCCCGTGAATGACCAGATGATTGCCTATGCCGAGAAGTGTGCCCAAGAGTTTCAGGCCGCTGGGCTAAGAGTTTCGGTGGATAAAAAAGGAGATAAGCTCGGAGGTCAAATTCGGAGGGGTCAGCTGGAGAAGGTGCCGTTTTTACTAGTTTGCGGAAACAGGGAGGCGGAGGCGGGCCAAGTGGCGGTTCGTAGTCGCGAAAAAGGAGATGAAGGCGCGCAGAGTGTCGCTGTCGTCATGGAGCGGTTAGTAAATATGATGAAAAATCGGGTTTCTTAAGCTTAATATTTAAGGTGGCGGAGGACAGGAAGTGGGGTAATTTTTTCGTTCTACCTTGAAAGCCAACGAGTTCAGGCCGGTATTATCAGCTTCTTGGGGCTCTGTCCCTCTGTCCATGTGGCAGGATTGGTCGTGGCAACTCAGAAACCGAATTCAAACGCTCGAGCAACTGGAGGCGCGCCTGAACCTTACGCCCGAGGAGCGAGCGGGAACAATTTTAGCCGGCAAAAAACTAGCACTCGGGATCACCCCCCACTTTTTTAGCCTGATTGATCGGAATGACCCCGACTGTCCGATCCGGAGGCAGGTTGTGCCTCGCATCGAGGAGTCGGTCACGGCTCCGGACGAAATGTTGGATCCTTGCGGGGAGGACTCCCACATGCCGGTCCCGGGCTTGGTCCATCGGTACCCGGACCGAGTCCTTCTTTTGGTGACCGACCGTTGCGCCTCGTACTGTCGTTACTGTACACGGAGTCGTGTGGTCAGCGGGGCAGGAGAACAGGAGTTGACGATGGACTTGGAGGGGGCGTTCGCTTATTTGGAAAAACACCCCGAAGTGCGGGATGTTCTGCTTTCGGGAGGCGACCCGCTTCTTCTTTCGGACGCAAAGCTGAGCGCAATTTTAACCCGTCTGAGACAGATCCCGAGTATCGAGTTTATTCGCATTGGAACGCGGATTCCGATATTTCTTCCTCAGCGAATCACTCCGGAGCTTGTGGCCATACTGAAAAGACATCACCCCTTATGGCTGAGCGTCCATTCCAACCACCCCAGGGAATTAACCCAAGAGGTTCGGGGAGCTTTAGAACAGCTGGCCGACGCCGGGATTCCGTTGGGAAACCAAAGTGTCCTTTTGAAAGGGGTGAATGATCGTTCCGAAGTTCTAAAAGAACTTTTCCACAAGCTACTGCTTTGCCGAGTCAGACCGTACTATCTTTACCAGTGTGATCTCATCGCAGGCTCGGCTCACTTGCGAACCACGATCCGAGAAGGGCAAGAGATTATGGAGCAGTTGCGCGGTCACACCACTGGCTATGCTGTGCCGACGTATGTGGTAGATGGACCTGGCGGTGGCGGGAAGATTCCGATCGGACCCAGCTATATTGTGGGGATGGCCGACAACCGGGTGATTCTGAAAAACTACAAGGGTGATGTCTACGAGTACCCGGAAGTCGGCCAAAACAACTTAGCTGGTTTGCGCGATTGACCCCCGTGGTTCGGGAGACGCTTCGGCTGAAGCGTGGGGTGAGATCCCTCGCCCAAACCGGGCATCCTTGGATTCTGGCCGATGAAATTGAACCAAGTGAAAAACCCCGCAACGACGGGCAAGCAGTTGCCTACAGTTCGGAGGGGGTCATGTTAGGCACGGGGTTCTTTTCCGCCCATTCCAGGATCGCTTGGAGGCGGTTTCGCCCCGATCTTGGCCCATTGGATGAAGACTGGATCGATCACGCTTTGCAAAGCGCTTTGGCGAAACGCCCTTGTCGAATCTCCCGCAGGCTTTTCTGGTCCGAATCGGATGGGATTCCGGGATTCGTTGTCGACCAGTACGGTCAGTATTTAGTCGTCCAAATTACAACTCAAGGGGTGGAGTCAGCCTGGCCAGAAATCCAGAAGTCTCTGCTGAGGTTGATTCAACCGAAAGGTATCTGGGTTCGGCGAGACGCCGCGGGACGAAAGATCGAGGGGCTAGAGAATCTGACCGGGGAATCGGTCGGGGTGATTCCGGAAGATTTCGTTCGGGTAGAAATTGGCGGCATGGTCGTACCAGTGGATTTGCGAATGGGACAAAAAACGGGGACTTACCTAGATCAGCAAGATAACTACTCAATTGTGGCTGAAGCAGCCAAGGGAAAGAGGGTTTTGGATCTTTACTGTCATAATGGGGGTTTCGCACTTCGTTGTGCCGCTGCGGGGGCACAGATGGTCACGGGGGTCGATCGATCGGAAACCTCCCTGCGGATCGCAAAACTGGCCAGCCTTGAAAATAGCCTGACCATTCGATGGCCGCAGGAGGATGCGGTGAGGTTTCTACGTTCTAGTCGCAAGGGGGAGTACGATCTGGTGATTGTGGATCCTCCGGGGTTGGCCAAGAGCAGGGATAGCAGAGCGGCCAGCCTACGTTTCATGGCGGAGATTCATCGGCAGGCCATCCGGGTTTTAGTGCGAGGGGGTACCCTTGTCTCTTTTTCTTGCTCCCACCGCGTTGGGGTTGAGGATTTAAGGGGAATGATCCAAACCTTGGCCGTTGAGGAAAAGAGAGGGGCGACTTTTTTGCGAACCTTATCGCAAGCGGCGGATCACCCCCATTTGTCATCCTTTCCCGAAAGCCAATATCTGACGGGATGGATGGTGGAGTTAAAATGAAGGCAGCATGCCTACTGCTGCTCTTGGCGGCGGCGGCCGTCGCAGGGGAAACAGGAGATATTCTGAGCTGCGACGGGAAAAAGGTCTCATTTTCGATACCCGGAAAAGTAGTAGTTATTTTGGCGAGTAGTCAGCCTTTAGCCGATCAGACTCGGGAGTTTGGCAAAGCTCTCTATGGGTGGCAGGGCAGGGAAGAGTTTCGCGTGATTGTGGTGGTGGATTTACGGAATTCGCTTGGCACTCTTTTTAAGGGTTGGACGACGGGAAAGATGAGGGCGGATTTAGATGAAGAGGCGGAGCGTTTGATTCCCTGGTACCGCGCGAATCAAAACATGCGAAATCCTAGGGGAGACTTGTGTGGTGTGGCTGACTTTTCGGGGAAGGCGACCGATTTCCTCGCTTGGGGTCAAGATGACACAAAGATGAAGGTGAAGATTTTTGGTAAGAGTGGAGATGTGGTATGGTCGGATATGGACGCAAAAACTCCTGAAACCCTTCGTCACGAAGTGGGGAAGCTTCTCGGCGAGCCTGTACCAACCCCACCGGATGCAGCTCCTAAGAAATCACGTATAATTTTACGTAAAGGATGAGTATTTCGGAGGGCATCTTTTGCATTGGAGTAGATCACCACGCGACGCCGCTGGGGGTTCGAGAGCTTTTGGCCTCGTCTGCC
>LIBO01000082.1 GCA_001438005.1 Verrucomicrobia subdivision 6 bacterium BACL9 MAG-120507-bin52
CCCACTTTTTGCAGCACGACCGAACTTTTCGCCTCCCGTTGAGTTTTTGCCACTGCTCCTGTCACCTCTTTGCTCTTCAAGGCATTGGCCGAGGCATCGCGACTCGAAAATTTGTCAAAGCCAAGATTCTTGGCGTAGGGATAGAAAAATGGGGAGGCTACCGCTAGAAAGATGACTGCAAGCAAAGGGAGACTTTTGCGCATATCTAATGAATAGCTCGTTACCTTAATTAAGCAAGTGACTCCCCAGATGTTTATCTACTGACAGGCAACACGTTATGGCTTTTTACAAGGCATCAAAAATTTTACCGAACCCTTTCGCGTTTTCCGCAGTTTAATCCTCTATGAATACACAACTCACCTATCGTGGCGCGCTCGCCCTCAGCCTGCTCGCCTTCACCCTGATTCACCCCACCCATCGCCTCCTTGCCCAAGCGTGCACGGATGACGATAAAAAAGCGAAAATGCTCAAGCGGTTCGACGCCAACCAAAACGGGCAGATCGATCCGGATGAGCAAAAGGCCGCCGACCAATCCCGCCAGGAGCTCTTTCAAAGGCTCCACGGAAAGTATGACACCGATCAGGACGGCAAATTAAGCGAATCGGAAAAAGCCGCGCGCAAAGCCGATCTGGCCAACCGCAAGAAGGAGGCCATCTCGAAATTCGATCTAGACGGCGATGGCCGACTCAATCCCGAGGAGAAAAAAGCCGCCAAGGCAGCGCGCAACTCCCAGCCATCCGGCCAGGCAAACAAGAAATAAGGTGCTTAGTCGAACCGAGACTCTCGCTCGTGGCCGGACACGAGCGGGGGTTTTCGTCCGAAAACACTTCCTCAACTTCTTTAGCTTTTCCAATCGAGTGCACTGCTTGAAAAGAACCTCTTCCCGCATCGCCTCTCTCCGTGTTCTTTTGCGCCAAGCTCCGACCAAACGGACCGGCAGCCGACTTCGGGTGTACTTCCCCCCTTTTCCTGCTTGGTGAGTTTTGACTCTCTTTTCCAACTGATTCGTCCAACCCGTGTACAGCGATCCATCCCGACAACGCAACACATACACCCAAGCACTCACCCGTCCTCCCGCCACTTTCCCCGACCTGCCTTAATTTTAGCGCGCCGCCTTTTGCCCTCCACACATTCTCGGATCGCCCCCCAACTCCGCTTCGCCTTACGACTCCGCTCTCTCGACCTTTCCGCCGCCTTCGCCAGCCGAATCTTTCTTTCCCGCTCCAACAGAGCCGCCACCATTCTTTTTCTGGCCCGAATCCGGTTCGCCTCGCGAAACCTCTCGTCTTGGGCCACCACCGTAATTCCGGTCGGTCGATGCCGCAAAACCACTTTGGTTTCCACTTTTTGCACATTTTGGCCTCCTCGGCCCCCCGAGCGCGAAAACTCCTCCACCAAATCCTTCTCCTCCAACTTCATGCCAATCTTATCCCCAAAACACGGCTACTTTTTTCTCCACTTCCCGCTCTCCTCCTGAATCCACTCCCCCGGATAACTTGATTCCCGCGCCCGCTGCGCAAATTCCTTCGCATAGTCCGCCTCACTCTTTCCCTCCAGCTTTGCCTTCTCCTCAAACATTTTTGCCCGCGCTCCATTCTCCTTCACCACCACGGTTTTCGCGTAATCCGCATAGGCTTGATCTTGGGGTAGCTCTTTGAGAATCAAGGTGCCATCCGCTGCCTCACCCACTCGATGATCGTTTTTCAAAATCTGCACCTGATGAGACAACATTCGCCTCTCCTCCGCGACCGATAGATTTCCCTCTCCGCTCTTGGCCATGGTCCCACCCTTTTGCTCCACATCCACTTTCATGCGAATGTCCACTTGCAGCGGTTCGGGGGTGTCCAACTGCACAGTGGCACATCCCCCCAAGCACACCGCTAAACCCAGGATCCATGCGCTACTCATCTACGAACACTAATCTCAATTTTCGCCGTCCTCAATCCACAACGAATCTCTCGTCCCCCCCAACTTTCTCGCCATAAACTCACCGCGTGACCCGTCGCCCCATTCTGATCTCTCTCACCGCTCTGACCGCTCTCGCTCTGGCTCTACCTTCCATCCCTCTTCACCTCCTGCTCTTTGTCGCCAATCTCCCAACCTCGTTTTCCTCCGCCAGTTGGCGCGGGATCGGAGAGCTGGAAATTCGCGGAATCCAACACGGCTCCGCTTTGCGCATCAAGGCCGTCACCATCCGCTTTGACCCCACGCTCTTTCGCGGACAATTGGCCGAGGTCCGTCTCTATGGGGCCGAGGGTTGGCTTAGCCGTCTCGAAAACACCCAGAGCACGGGCCAAAGTCTTCCTCTTCGCATCCATCGTCTGATGGTGGCCGACTCCACTCTGCAACTGGATAACCTTGGCCCCGGCATACCCACCGCTCCCCTGCGATTGGGCGACACCACTCCTCTCCTGTTTACCGACGTTCACTTTGGCCCGAACGCAAAATCAGACTCTCCCACCGTCCAAAGCGCCACCATCGAGCGCCTCATCTTCTACTCCCCCAACGATCCCCTCGCTCCTGTCCTCGCCTTCCCCAAAATCGACATTGTCTTCACTTGGGACGAACTCCTGCACCACCACATCCGCTCCCTCATCATCTCGAACCCAACGATTTATTTAGGCGATGACCTCTTTGCCTTTGTCGATCGTGTCCAAGAAAAAAAAACCACCCCCTCGCCCTCCTCAACCCCATACGAAATCGGCTATTTCAGCCTGACCGATGGAGATCTTTCCGTCTCAATCTACGGCCAACCCGTTCTTCCCCTCCCCGTTCACTTTGCTGCCGAGCAGAGAAATTTGGCACTCAGCGACTTTACTCAGCTGCAACTCTCCACTCGTTTCACCATTCCTCCCTCCGACCTCAAATATCCCGACTACGATCTCTCCGTCCTCAACCTTCGGGGCAACCTCTACTTCAGCTTGGGTCAAGATTCCCAAGGAAAACGCGCCAAAAATGTTGTCCCCACCCTTTTTGCCGATCAGATCACCTTCCGTAAACTCACCGCTGAAAATCTTTCCATTGCCGTCACCGTCAACCCGCAGGGCATCTACGGTCGGGCCAGCGCCTTGCTCGGGGGCGGCTCTCTCGATGGGGGGTTTTCGCTGGAATTTCTTTCCGATCTCCCTTGGTCCGCTTGGTCCTCCACCTCAAAAATGGAAAGCCGCGTCATTACCGACGCCCTCACCCCGGGCTCCTTCCAACTTCAATCCAAAGTCGATGCTCTCGTTAGCGTCAATGCACAGGGTAAGAACATCCGCGGTGGATACGGAACCATCTCCTTTCGGGAGGGGGGCCGGCTCCAGATACCCGCCCTGCAGGCCGCAGCAGATCGAATCCCAAAAGATTGGAGCTGGATCAAACAAGGCTCGGCCCGCGCCGCCCTCGAAGTCATTCGCAACTACGGTTTCGCCGAGGGGGAAATTCGAGCCGTTTATCAGCCCCCGGCGGGCCGCCTCACCCTGAACCTCCGCGGCCCGGAGGGAAAACGGGACATCACCCTCAACTGGCTCCCTCCCGGTTCCTAATCAAATCGAACGAACTCACCCCCGTATACTTGGCCGACTGCTCCTCCGCATGATACGAACTCCGCACCATCGGCCCACTCTCACATACTCCAAAGCCCAAGGCCAAGGCTCTCTCTTTCCAACGGGTAAACTCTTCGGGGGTCACCCAACGATCGATCGGCAGATGTTTCGGCGTCGGCCGCAGATACTGCCCCAACGTCAAAATATCCACTTTTTCCGAGGCCAAATCTCCTAAAGTCTCCTCAATCTCCTCCTCCCTTTCCCCAATCCCCAGCATCAGTCCAGTTTTTGTCACAAAACCTCTCGCTTTCGCTCGGCGCAACACCTCCATGCTCCGCTCATACTGCGCCTGCACCCGAACCGGCTTCTGTAAGCGCCGCACCGTCTCCATATTGTGATTGAGAATATCCGGGTCCGCATCCAGCACCGTATTTAAAGGCTCCTCCTGCCCTTTGAAGTCGGGAATTAAAATCTCAATGTGAGTCTCTGGATTCACATGCTTCACCGCCCGGACGGTCCTGGCCCAAATGTCCGCCCCCCCATCCGCTAAATCATCTCGGGCCACCGAGGTAATCACCGCATGCTTTAGCCCCATGATTCTGACTGCATCCGCTACTCTCGCCGGCTCCCCAAAATCCACCTCCCCCGGTTTGCCCGTGGCGATGGCACAAAACCGGCAACTCCGCGTGCAAGTCTCCCCCAAAATCATGATCGTGGCCGTTCCCCGACTCCAACACTCTCCCAAATTTGGACAGTGGGCACTTTCACATACCGTATGCAACCGGTTCTCCTTCACCAAATCTTTAACTTTGGTGTAGCCAGGACCACTGGGAATCTTGGCCCTTAGCCATGGCGGTTTGCGTTCCATCCCCATACTCTAGCAAAACTACACCCTGCGACCAGTCCCGCTTGCTATTATGAATTCTGGGCGTTACCAGTAGGCCATGAAAAAGTCACTCCTCCTTACCCTAACCGTCCTGTCATCCGCCTCCCTCTCCTGGTCGGAAATTAAAATGGTGGGCGCCCAAGGCACCCTAGAAAAAGGAAATCAGCGCTTCGCCGGAGGAAAATCGATCGCCCACGCTTGGCAAAAAGGCAATGTGGCCAAAACAGGCGCCCTCGGCCAAACCCCCTCCGTCGCCGTCCTCACCTGCTCCGACTCCCGCACCCCCGCCGAGCTCATTTTTGATATGGGCGTGGGCGACCTTTTTGTCTGTCGAAATGCCGGAGGATTCGATACCCCCGAAGTCAACGCCACCTTCGAATACGGAGTGGCCGCTTTGGGCGTTCATACGATTCTCGTTCTCGGCCACACGAAATGTGGCGCCGTCACGGCCACGCTCGAGGGCAAACCCGTCCCGGGAAATATCTCCCTCTTAACCAAAGCCCTCCAACCCGGCATTAAGAAAATTCACCAGGAACACAGTGACCTATCCAAAGAGGACCAACTCAACCACGCCGTGGAAGCCCTGATTCGTTATCAGATGCTCGAAGTCATCCAAAACAGTGAGCTCCTGCAAAAGGCCAAGGCCGACGGTAAGTTGCAGGTCATGGGGGCCGTTTACGACGTGGAAACAGGCCGCGTCCGTTTCCTGAACTAAGACCTCTCCGCTCGTTTCCCTCCGGAATTGGGCCTACCCTTTGGGATGCCCACCACGGGAAAACCTGAACTTTTGGCCCCTGCGGGGGACTGGGATTGTCTCAAGGCCGCGGTGACCGCCGGAGCCGACGCGGTTTACTTTGGCCTGCCCGCGTTCAATGCCCGTCTGCGAGCGGAAAACTTTACCGAAGCCGATCTCCCTCTTGTCATGCAGTACCTCCATGCCCGAGGTCGTCGCGGATACCTCACTCTTAATGTCCTGATCTTT
>LIBO01000083.1 GCA_001438005.1 Verrucomicrobia subdivision 6 bacterium BACL9 MAG-120507-bin52
TGAGGAGACGGGGCAGTTGCCCGACATGTTGACGAAAGTGGCCGACGTTTTTGAGGAGGAGGTGGACAATTCAGTGGCGGGCCTGACCTCGATGCTCGAACCGATCATGATTGTCATGCTGGCCCTGGTCGTTGGAACGATCGTCGTGGCCCTGTTCTTACCTCTGATCACCATCATCCAAGACCTGACCGGCGGCGCCTAATTCGATGGTGGAAGTGGTGGTGTGCCGTTTCGGGGAGGACTTGTCTTGGACGCGAAATTTGCCTCGAGGAGTGCACATCACCATTTACGATAAAACTCCCCTAGAGGAGGGTCGGTGGCCTGGGGCGATTTCCCTGCCTAACCATAGCCGAGACGACTTTGCCTGGCTGCACCACTTGGTGGAGCGGTACGACGATTTGGCCGAATTGACCGTCTTTGCCCAAGGGCATCCCTTCGATCACGCCCCCGATTTGCATCGGGTAGTACGGCGCTATGCCCAAAAGGAGGAGTCGCCCGATTTTGCGTGGCTTGGCTTTCTTTGGGAGACGGATGATGCCCGGGGAAGACCCTCATTCGTTACTTGGTCGAAAAATCCGGAGCGCCGCGAGTTGGACCTTGAGGGATTTTTTCAGGCTTTGTGGGGGGAGTCGGCGCCCGACAAGGTGCGATATGTGGGAGGGAGCCAATTTGCCCTCTCGCGTCGAGCCGCCCAGCGACGACCCCGAGATTTCTACGAGCGGGCTCGGGAAATATCGCGCACCATGCCTGACGCGGCGCATGCTTTTGAGAGGACGTGGGATCGAATTTTTTTGGCACCCCCGCTGGATCCGACTCTTTTTGACGCCTCGGGGATGAGACTTTGGAAGCCGGTCCGAGCAAAGCCAGCGGGGACCCGCGCTCGCTAGGGTTGGATGGGATCGGCTGGGGGCGCCTGCGCGCCGATGCGGGCTTGAAGGGTGGAGAGACGCTCGCGCAGGGAGGAGGGCAGCTGGACGATCCCTCCCTGAACGGAAACCTCCCCGTCGGTTCTCTTTTGCAAAGTCGGTTTCTCGGTGCCTTGGGTGCGCGTTTCCTCTCGTAGAACCTGTCCATCTGGGTTCACCACCGTGAGACGGTGAGTGCCTGCAGCCACGGCGTAGAGAAGGTGCAGATTATTTTGCGGATCGAATTCTGCGGCGGGTTTGCCCAAAGGGAGGTAGGCTCCCAACCTTCGGGAGGGATAAACCAGATTTTTTCGAGGGACTTCGACCCGCAAGTAGAGGCCGACATTCGGACCTTCGTAAAACTTTAAAAGAGAGTAGATGCGACGCTCTTCCCCATCGCCCCGAGGAACCGTCCAAATCACTTCTCCCCGCCCGATGAGAAAATCGAGCGAATCGGTCATGAGCGTTTCGCCCGAGGGCAAGCGCACGGAGGCTCTCGCCCGGTACCCGCCGGTATCACGGATGAGATAGTGGGGAGCGAGATCGAGAGGAATGGAGGCGGATTGTCCGGGGCGAAGTGTCTTGTCCGGGGGGAGGAAAGTTTTTTCTGGGGCGATCAGTTGTCCGTCCCGCGACTGAATAATCATTTCAAGCCAAGGCTTTCCTTGGTTTTCGGTTAACCGCAATTCGCTGGCTCCCAGGTTCTTAATTCGAACGGTGAAAGGAATGGGCGAGAACTGAAGGTAGGAGGCCTTGGGTGTTTCGATTCGAAGATCCAACTGAGCCCAACTTGGGGCTAGGCCGAGAAGGAAAATAGTGGAACAGATACCAAATAACTTAGTTCCATTTCGGCCGTGCATGAAGGGATACTATGGGAGCCCTTACCCGCCCTGAGCAAGAGGGAAGGCGAGCGGAGACTTAAGCGGAGAGAGTGGTGACTTGCGCTTCCGCCGGATAAATCCCGATTGAAGTCGCGGGCTGAGCCGGTTCGGCCAATGGAACCGAGGGAGTCATCCGTTGGCTTTCGAGTCGAAGGGCTGCCCGAAGCGCCTTCTTCCAAGTTCCGTAAAAATGCTTTTTGCAGGCGGCGGCGAAGAGGGATGGGTTAGCCCGTTTGACTTCAGGAGTGATCAGCTTCACCCCCTGCTTTTTCAGCTCAAGAATGCCTTCGACGAGATTTTCTTTGGTCCACTTTTTTCGACGGCGCACATCGGAATAGTTGATTCCAGCTTTTTCGAGAGCCCGACCCCAATTTCCAAAACGTCGACGGGCGGTTGCAATGAGTTTATTGGAGGATTCATCCATCGATTTTGAACTAAGATCGGCACCCTCGGTCTGGAGGCGGCGAATTTCTTCTAAAATGCCTTCCTCGTCCCAGCTGCGATACCGATAAATTTCTTCGGAGGCCAACCCAGCGGCTTCGAGAGCGGACCGCCAGTTACCGAAATATTTAGGGCGGATGGCAGCGTAGACCATCGCATTGTGTTGGCTGAGAGCCATCGAGCGGAAGGAGAGGTCAAAACCATTGGAGGCCAAGTTCTGGATTTCCTCGATGATGACTTCCTTCGACCACTTGCGATATTTGCGGACATCTACGTAGGAGATACCCGCTTGGTTCAGGGCGGCTTGCCAACTACCAAAATAGCGGATGGAGGCGGCTAGAAGCTCTTGAAAGTTCAAGCGGACATGGTTGGCGTAAAGGGGCTCACCTTTATCCTTCCACTGCTGAATCTCTGCTAAGACACGTTCGGTTGACCAACGAAGATTTTTACGAGATCTGTATTTCATGGCCACAGCATTAGTCGAGAAGCTTATTTTGTCAAGTTACAGAAAGTTTGCCTATCTATAAGTTGTTCATAAGCAACAATAATTATTTATTCCCCTTGGAATAATCGTGCCGAAAGGGAATCTGGTAGGCCCGCTTTGACAATTTTCGAGGCGGCTTTCTCCACCTCGTACCCGACTCTCCGTAAATCAACGATTTGCTCCTTCGGTTCATAAACCACATAGCTAGCCCGCCAGTCGCCGTCCCGCGGTTGGCCGACAGAGCCCACATTAAAGAGAAACTTGCGGGCAACTTTCATTCTTTCCGGATGAACATCTACTTTGCGAAACTCGATCGGACGCACCTCTTTCTCTTTTAGAAAGGCGCCGGGACGATGCGTGTGCCCGATAAAACAAAGGTGCGTTTTTTGGTAAAAAAAGCTGGTTTGCGCCTCCAATTGGGTCGAGATGTAAGCCCAATTTTCAGGTCCATCCAAAGTCGCGTGCACCAAAGTCAACGCTTCCTCCCCATGAGTCAAAGGCAACCGACGCAAATAGTTTAATTGGGCGGGGTTCAAATGGCTTCGCGAAAAACTCAACGCGGCCTGCGCATCCTTCGAGAAGGCCTCAGGATTTTTTCGGTGCGTCACCAGTTCGTCATGATTCCCCCTGACGACAGGACAGCCCAACGCCCGCACAATCTCCAAACACTCCGACGGGTTTGCGTTGTACCCTACCAAATCTCCAATGCAAAGAGGATGGGTCACCTGCTGGTCCTCCATGTCCGCCAAGACCGCCTCCAGTGCCTCCAAATTGCCGTGAACATCGCCGAAAATCCCGTATTTCATTTTTTCTTTGGGGCAACTTTGCCCGAGAGCTCTTGTTCCAGCTTGCGGATCTCTCTCTCGACAATTTCAGCCCTTCGCTCAGTTGGCGGATGGCTCCCCATTTTTTCGCGTAACTCCCGAAAGTAGACCAGAGCCGCTTTTTTATCCCCCGCCTTGTCCAACGCATAGCCCACGAACCTTTCCAAATAAGGGGGCGCATCCCCTTTCGCCAAAGCTTGCCGGTAACACTCGGCCGACGCCTGATAATCCCCCAATCGTTGCCAGTAAAGATCTCCCAATCTCTGATAAAGCAAAGCGCGCTCCGGTACCGCCTTGGTCCCCCTCTCGAGCAGATCCCGACCCGCCTCCACCCAACGACGAGCCTCCATCTTACGGCGGGTCTCACTTTTCTCCCCACTAAAGCGCTCCGCCGCCACCGCCGCATTCCAAGCCAAATGCCACGAGGCTGTGTCCCAAAAAACTGCCACCCGCGGCTGAAGAACGGTCGCCAACTCTAAGGACGCCCTCACCCGAACCCACTGCTGCTCCTCCCACGCCCCATGCGCTTGCAACATCAAGGCATTCGCCGCCAATCCACGAAACCCACCCAAAGCCGCTAAAACCAATCCTTGCCCCACCTTTTCCCGAATCGCCACGGCCGTCGGCCCCTCAAATCCATACGCCGCCTTGCGCTGCGCTTGGGTCATCGCTTGCTCCCAAGAAATCTTCACCCCTCCCCACAACAGCAAAAGAAGGCAAGCCAGCCCGCCCGCCCAACCCGATTTCAAATATCCCGCCCTTCAAACACCACCGACGCCGCCGTCAATAATACCGCAATGTAGACCACCGAATATCCCACCACCCCCAGTGTCGAACGCCACACCACTTCATTCCCGGCAATAATCTCATCGATCAAATTATAGAGATTGAAATCAGGCACCAGAAATGCCACCGCCGCTAAAAACAGCTTCGCCCCCGCATGCACTACCTCGCCCGACTCCAACCACTGCTCCCGTGCCACCGATTGAAGATGACCGATCAAATAGACCATCAAAGTCATCGCAATGACAAAAGTTGTTGAAGTCGCCACCGTGCTGAAGAAAACAGCCACCGCCGCCACCACGGCTAACTTCACCCCCACCAACAGCACCGCCTGCAGCAAACGCGGATCTCTCGCCTCTTGCTGAATCGCCGCTGCCACGGCTGGGTCCGATCCCTCCCGCGCCACCAGTTGAGTCTCCTTCCAACCCAGCACTCCCCCCACCGCCAACGACATCACCCCAACCATCACCCCCAACAAAACCGCTAATCCCAGATACTTCCCCGCAATAAATTCCCATCGGCGAAGAGGTCGGCACAACGCCGTTAAAATTGTTCTCCGCTCAATCTCCCCTGGAATCAGCTGGCTCGCCCCCAACAACCCCACCAAAAGCCCCGTCAAACTGATCGCCGCATATCCCAAATCTTTGAGAAACTTAAACTGTTCCTGAAAGGAAAATTCCGTGAAATAGTTCGCCCCGTAAATTAGAACCAAACCGAAAACCAGAAGCACGGCAAACACCTTCTGCCGCACCGCTTCCAAAAAGGTGTTGCTCGCAACTGCCGAAATTCGTCGTAACGATCCCATCATCTTCGCTTCTCCTCCGGAAGGCTGCGCAAGAAATAATCCTCTAATCGCTCCCGGGGTGCCCCCTCCCGCACCACCTCGGCCCCACGCTTTTCTAACCAACCCCGTAACTCCTTCCGATCCGCCTCCTTCAGCCCCTGCACACTCACCTCCCACTCCTTCTTCCTCGTTAATAGATCCTCTAACCGCCCCTCTCGCAACTTTTGGCCTCGATGCAAGATAATCACCCGATCCGCCACATCTTCCACCTGCTCGAGCA
>LIBO01000084.1 GCA_001438005.1 Verrucomicrobia subdivision 6 bacterium BACL9 MAG-120507-bin52
TGCTTTTCCACCTCCATGCGGACGGTTTCCAGATCGAGCCCCATCTTCTGTAAAACATTTACGGCCACACCTTGGCCCAATTTAATCAGACCGAGGAGAATGTGTTCGGTGCCCACATAGTTGTGGTTAAAGCGGTCCGCCTCCTTGCGAGCGAGGGCGAGGACCTGTTGCGCACGTGGGGTGAAATTATTCACAGAATATAGTTTAACCCAAATCGGTTAGAGGTGCAATTTGCGCATGGCGGGTTCAGCCACCCCTTTGAGCTTTTCCCGCAGGAGATCGGCTCGGAAAGCGTCGCGCTCTTCCGCCCCGAGTTTTTTCTGGGAAGCTTGCTGGAGATGGGCGGGTTGCGTGGTGATGAGGAGAGCGTCCAGCTTCGGCTTGATGGCCGCGGGAAGGAGAGAGAGATCGGCGGCCAGGCGGAGCAAGCTGAGAAGGTTGAGGGCTTCCTTGGAGGAGATCGAGTAGGAGTGAAGGACGATTCCGTAGGAGCGACCCACTTGATCGCCCAACATACGGGCTTTTTCCTGGATGAGCTTCTGGCGGGCGTTATTTTCCAGTTCCGTCAGCTGGCGGACCACCTTGATCAGGCGATCTAAAATTTGCCGCTCCGATTCGCCCAGTGTGGTCTGGTTCGAAATTTGAAAAAGGTTGCCGAGGGCTTCGGTGCCCTCGCCATATAGACCGCGGACGGCGAGGCCGAGTTGATTGACCGATTTGATGACCTGGTTGATCTGCTCGCCCAGAACGAGGCCGGGAAGGTGGAGCATGGCGGAGGCGCGCATGCCGGTTCCGACATTAGTGGGGCAGGCGGTGAGGTAGCCGAGGGTGGGGGAAAAAGAGAACTCGAGCTTATCCTCGAGCGCGGTGTCCAACTTGTCGGCCGCCTCCCATGCTTCGAGAAGTTGAAAGCCGGGGCGCAGGGCTTGCAGTCGAATATGATCCTCCTCGTTGATCATGACGGAGAGGGATTCGTCCCCATTCACCACCAAGCCGCTGCCGGCATTTTTGGCGGCATGTTCTCGGCTGATGAGATGCTTTTCGACTAAGAGCTGTTTGTCCAGCGGGGTGAGTGTCTCCATGGCCACGGCAACTTTGGCGGGGCGCATGGCCGCGATGTCGGCCACCGCGGGCTGGATCGTTTCCAAAAGTTTCAAGCGATCCGCTTTTTTCAGCCAGCCCGGAAAGGCAAAATGTTTTACATTACGAGCCAGGCGAACCCGGCTGGTGATGACGATTCCCGGATCAGTTTCCGGGGCAGGAGTGGCGGAGGAGTGACCGTTTTCCGCTTTCATGGATTTTAGAATACAATCGGTTGGTGGGCTTGGCAACGGGTTGCGCGGAAGCGCGTGTTGACGAAGCGAATAACCCTCGAGACGATGGGGGATGGCCGCAACCCGTACCAGTGACTATGCCGTGAGGGCACTGGTGGCTTTGGCGCTGGACGGGGAGAGTGGCGGGGTCAAGAGGGCGGCAGCCTTGGCTCAGATTTCGGGCACCCCGGGAAAATTTATGGAGCAAGTTTTGCGATGGCTGCGGCAGGGAGGATTCGTCGTCAGTCGCCGGGGATCGGGGGGTGGGTATGAGTTGGCGCGACCACCCGAGAAGATTCGCATGAGTGAGGTAGTGGCTTGGGTGGATGGCGAGGGGCAGGGTCGGGTCGACGGCAGGACGGATGCGGTGGGGGAGGTTTGGGGAAAATTGCGTAAAGATGCGGCCAGTGCGGCCAGTAAAGTTTTTGCGGAAGAGACGTTGGCCCGTTTGGCCGAGCGGGTCCGGGCGAAGATGGCGGCCAAGGGCAGAACAACCGAATATCAGATTTAAAGGGGCACGACTTGCTCCGCCCGCAATTCCGTTTCATAATCACCAACTATGGCTTGGGGAAATTCTTGGAATCGCTGGGAAGGGGCGGAGGGGCCAATTTTTACGATTGGGCAACTTCGCGTGGATTTGACGATGTTGCTGGTGGGGGTGCACACCTTGGCGATGGTGCTGGGGGCGGTGGCAACGGCGGCGGGTTTAGGGGCGTGGGCAGCGGTGGGCGTATTTTCCCCCTCCCAGATGGCCGAAGGCCATGTCTGGACCTTGCTGACCTATCCGTTTGTGCACGACATTCGGCAGGAGGGGATCTGGTTTGCTTTAGAGATGTTGATGTTTTTCTGGTTTGGGCGTGAGGTGGAGTCGGCGATCGGTCGCAAGGCGTTGGGGTTGCTCTATACCGCTCTGGTCGTGGGCCCAGCGTTGCTTTTGCTGGGGGTGGCCCCGTGGTTAGGGGCTTCCGTATTGGTGGGATCGGGCACGATCCACTTTGCTATCTTTTTGGCTTTTTGCGCTCTGCACCCTGCGGCGCAGTTCTTCTTCGGGCTCTCGGCCCGGTGGGTGGGTTGGGTTTTGCTGGCGATCTACAGTCTGACTTACTTTGCCGGACGCAACTGGTCGGGGGGGATTCAGCTTTGGGTGACGGCGATGATCGCGGTGGGTTGGGTGCGGGCGGGTGGTGTTTCGTGGCCGAAACTATCTTTCACGAAAAGCAGCCGAGGTGGCGGGAAAAAGAAAGCGCCGCCAAAAAAGACGGGGTTGGTCGTCTTGGAAAAGGTAGATCCGATTTTGGAGAAGATCTCGCGGGAAGGGATGGGTTCCTTGTCGGCGGCGGAAAAGAAGCTTTTAGAAGAGGCGAGGAATAAGTTGATGCAGAAAGATCGACCGCGTGGGTCGGTGCGTTGATTGGGCATGACGCTTTCGGCCCGCCCGAAGGAGGCATCGGAACGAGTGGACGGGGCGGAGTGGAAACCGAGGGAGAGAGGAGTGCTCTGCTTTGTGGTGAAGGCTGGGAAGATTTTACTGATCGAAAAAAAGAGAGGTTTGGGCGCGGGAAAAGTGAATGGGCCGGGAGGGAGGATCGAGGCGGGGGAAACGGACGAGCAGGCGGCGGTGAGAGAGACGCAGGAGGAGGTGGGCATCACCCCGACGGGAGTGGAATGGGCGGGGGAACTCCGGTTTCAATTTCGGGATGGGTACTCCCTGCAGTGCACCGTGTATCGGGCGAGTGGGTGGCAGGGGGAGTTGATGGAGACGGAGGAGGCGAAGCCTTTTTGGATGGGAACGAATCAGATTCCGTATGAGCGGATGTGGGCGGATGACGTGAAGTGGATGCCAAGACTCTTGGCGGGGGAAAAATTTCGGGGCTGGTTTGAGTTCGAGGGGGATCGGATGGAGTGGTTCCGAATGGAGCCAGCATGAGCCGGCGGGTATTGGTCACGGGAGCGGCGGGTTTTATTGGATATCATCTGAGCGAGCGACTGCTGCAGCAGGGGGACGAGGTGGTGGGGTTAGATAATTTGAACGACTACTATGAAGTGAGCTTGAAGGAGGCCCGGTTGGCGCGGTTGAGGAAAAGTGCAGGATTTCAATTCCGGAAGGCTGATTTGGGAGACCGAACTGGGGTAGAGAAAATTTGGAGCGAGGTAAAACCCGAGGTGGTAGTGCATTTGGCCGCACAGGCGGGGGTGCGCTATAGCCTGACTCATCCGCACACCTATGCGCGGAGTAATCTGGATGGAATGTTAGATGTGCTGGAGGCGTGTCGGGCGGAGAGGACACCCCATTTGATCTTTGCCAGCTCCAGCTCGGTCTATGGGCTGAACCAAGGCATGCCCTTTTCGGAAAGAGACAATGTGGATCATCCCATTTCGTTGTATGCAGCGACGAAAAAGGCGAATGAGTTGATGGCGCACGCCTATGCCCACCTGTACGGAATTCCGTGTACGGGCTTACGATTCTTTACGGTGTATGGTCCGTGGGGAAGGCCCGATATGGCGTACTACAAGTTTACGCAGGCGATTTTGGAGGGGAGGGAAATTGAGCTTTTTGGCGAAGGGACCATGAGGAGAGATTTCACTTACGTGGATGACATTGTGGAGGGGATTGTGCGATTGACGAAAAAGCCGGCGGAGGGCAATCCGAAATGGGATGGAAAGGAGCCCGACCCAGCGACCAGTCCTGCCCCGTATCGAATTTACAATATCGGGAACAGTGAGCCGGTGGAGCTGAGTCGGTTTGTCCGGGCGATTGAGTCGGCCACGGGCAAAAAGGCAAAAGTGGTGATGAAGCCGATTCCAGCAGGCGACGTTCTCGCCACCGCGGCGAAAGTGGACGACTTAGGGGAGGCAGTGGGCTTTCGACCCAAGACCTCGATTGAGGACGGGATCAAAAACTTCGTGGAATGGTATCGGTCTTACTGCGGAAAATAAGGGCACCGGACACAGGGGGGCAGGCCCAAGGGGAACCGGCCTCCTGAACCAAGGTGGTTATTTCGCTTTTTTAAGCAGGGGAAGGCCAGTTCGCTCGTTTTCGGTCACGACGTAGCCTTCAGGGAGAGCGTCGATTGCGCCCGCGCCAGGGGCGGAGGCGAAGTAGTAAAGGGTCACGGTGGCGCCGCCTCGTAGGGTCTGTTGGCGGCTATGAAGGTAGTAGGTTTTTCCGTTCTTTTTGCTGGCGCTGCTGAATGACATAAGAGGATTCTCCTTTGGTTGCGTGATCGGGATGACCACAACCTGTAGGTTGGGGTTTTCGGGGCATTTGAAAACTCTTTTATTTCACTTCCTCACAATTGGAACAGCGCCTTTTTCCCGACTTGCGGACCTAGAGGAACGGAGCAAAATTACAAAATGATCACGAGGCGAGGATTTCTGGGGTTGATTCCTGGTTTGGGGTTAGCCAAGGGCTGGGCCAGCGCAGCGGACACCGTGCCAACAAGGAAATTCGGTCGGCACGACGAGAGAGTTAGCGTGTTGGGCTTTGGGGGTCACACCTTGGGGTTGGCTAAGGATGTGCCGGAGGCGACCCGAATTGCCCACGAGGCGGTCGAGCGGGGCGTGACATTTTTCGACAATGCTTGGTGTTATCATGGCGGAAGAGCGGAGGAGTGGATGGGGCAGGCCCTGCAGGGGATCCGAGACAAGACGTTTATCATGACGAAATGTTGCACGCACGGCAAAGCGTTGCCCGAAGGTGGGAAAGAGGGGGCGATGAAGTATTTGGAGGATTCCTTGCGTCGTCTCAAGACTGATCGCGTCGATCTTTGGATGTTGCATCAGGTGGAGAAAGCGGAGGAGGTGGATAAGTTTTACGGGCCGGGCGGTGCGGCGGAGGCGTTTGATTTGGCGAAGAAGCAGGGCAAGGTGCGCTACTTAGGGTTCACAGGACATACCGATCCGGCAGTGCATCGTAAAATTTTGGATGGCGGGTATCCGTTCGATGCCTCTCTTCAGCCTGTTTCCGCTTTGGGAACATTGAAATCCCGTGCGTTTGAGACGGAAATCATCCCTGAGCTGGCGAAGAAGCAGATTGCGGTGATTGGGATGAAAGGTTTTGGTGG
>LIBO01000085.1 GCA_001438005.1 Verrucomicrobia subdivision 6 bacterium BACL9 MAG-120507-bin52
CCCCACTGCCTCACCCCCAATAACCCCTGAACTCCCGCCACTAACCCTACCATCCCCAACCCCATCCCTGCCCACAACCCCAACCTGACCCACTCCCTTTTCCACTTTTGCCCATCGATCCACTTCCGGGGATCTTCCCCCCACCAACGCATTAACCCCACCGCCAACAACAGTGCCACCACCAGCTCCACCCGCCCAAAAATTCGCGCGAAGGGAAAAATACCCGGCGCCAATTTCTCCACCCCACACGCTACCGGCCAGGCCAAAACTGAGGTCATCAGGACCCAAAGCCCAAAATATCCCAAAACTCCTGCCACTCCTCGGTTCATCTCGCCATCTTGCTCCCTTTTCTACCCCCATCGCCACCCTTTTTGCCTATGCCCTGAGCGTTGCCCCCACCGCCCTCATCGTTTAAGATTCCCCCTTCGCATGGCTGAAGCAAAACCCATCGCCTCACTCGAGTTCGAAAAACCATTAGCTGAACTCGAAAAACGGATCGACGAGCTCCGCAAGCTCTCTGGCAAGCAAAAGCTGGGCGCCGAGTTGGAAATCAGTGCCCTGCAAAAAAAATTGTTGGCTGCCCGCAAAGAGGTTTATGGAAACCTCACTCCGTGGCAGCGCATCCAGATTGTTCGTCACCCCCAGCGCCCCTACCTGCTCGACTACCTGCGCCAAGGGGCCACCGAACTTTTTGAGCTCGGCGGAGATCGCGCCTTTGGGGAGGACCGCGCCCTCATTGGCGGTTTCGCCACTTTCGATCAGCAGCGGGTCGTTTTTCTCGGTCATCAAAAAGGTCGCGACACCAAAGAGAACCTGCTGCGCAACTTCGGCTGCGCCCACCCGGAGGGCTACCGCAAAGCCCTTCGCCTGATGCGGTTGGCCGACCGCTTTCGCCTTCCCATCATCACCTTCATCGACACCCCTGGAGCATTCCCAGGTGTCGCTAGCGAAGAGCGCCACGTGGCCGAAGCGATCGCGGTCAACATTCGCGAGATGTTTAATCTCCATGTTCCCGTGATCGCGATCGTCATTGGGGAGGGTGGGAGTGGAGGAGCCTTGGGCATCGGGGTCGCCAACCGCGTTCTCATTTTGGAAAACGCCTACTACTCCGTCATTTCGCCCGAGGGGTGTGCCAGCATTCTTTGGAAAGACCGCGCCTTTGCCCCCCAAGCCACCGAAGCCCTCCGCATCTCCTCCCGAGACCTCCTCGATTTAGGCTTGGTCGATGAAATTATTCCCGAGCCCATGGGCGGCGCTCATCGGGATTGGAACACCACCATCACCACCACGATGGATCGCATCCGCCACCACCTCACCGATCTGATGAAACTGCCCGCCGCCCGCCTGATCGAAACTCGTCACGCCCGCTTTCGCGCGATCGGCACGGTTTTAGAAAACTAATTTCGCTGCCTTACCCTTCCTCGCCGATTTTGCCCAGCTCGTCCCGAATCCGGGCGGCTTCCTCAAACTGCTCTTTCCCAACCGCCGTGCTTAAATCTTCCTGCAGCCGCTTCTTGTTCGGCTTACGCAAACTTTTCGGCATTTTCCCCGCATGCCTTGTTCCCTTCTGACAATCGTTCAACACATCCTGCAGTAAGGAGGCAAACACCCCATAGCACTCCCCACATCCTAATCGTCCCGTTTTGCGCACGTCCTCCGAGGTAAAACCGCAGGAGGAGCACTTGTTCGAGGCCGCCGGCGTCGGAGACGGAATGAGAAGCGATTTGGCCGAAATCTCCTTAATTTCATTTTCAACCGCTGCCGCCGGATCCTCCTTGCCCTTGCTGGCCGCTAATTTCGACACCGCCCCCCAAATATCAAAATCCACCAAATCCTTTTGCCCCAACTGCGGAATGCACTTCTCACACACGTGCACGTCGATCGACTTGGCGTTGACCAACTTGCTTAAATGACAAGTTGCCTGATTGCCTGGGCAGAAGGTGCACTCCATAACTGAAAATTAACCATGCTACCCCCACTAGGCAAACCTCCCGCCCAAGACTCCCTTTGGCTCTCCCCCAAAGTTTGGGAACAGATTCTGGCCTCGCAAACCGACGCTTTCTTAGCTGCCCACCGCTGGGGAATTCGAGCCGAACGCTGGGGCGACACCCTCCGCTGGATCTCCTCCCGCCCCATCTCCTCACCCCCCTCATCCCCACCCCCATCCCTCCATTGGCAACCCTCTCAAATCCTCATTCAGGAAGAATCCTCTCCCACCGCCACATTTCTGCTGGGAAATACCTATCAGGCGGAAGTGATGGAACTGGGGCAACGCTATGAAATCGATCTTACCCCGGGCACCGCCCCAGGTCTTTTCCCTGACCAACGGGAAAATCGGCGCCATCTCGCTTCTCTTCGCCCTGCCCGACTCCTCAACCTATTTGCTCACACTTGCGCTTTCGGTGTTCTCGCCGCCTCCACGGGAGCCGAGACTTTGAATATCGATTCCTCGGCCCGATCCCTCGCCCGCGGCAAAAGTAACTACCAACGCAACCAACTCACCGGCACGCAACATCGTTTCTGGGCGGAAGACGTGCGCCGCGTTCTCCCGCGTCTCTCCCGCCGAGGTGAAACTTTTGACACCATCATTTTAGATCCCCCCACCTTTGCCCACGGCGGTCGCGGGCGCTCTTTTCGTATCCAGCGCGAGCTCGAGCCTCTCCTCCTCGCCTGCTTTCCTCTCCTCGCCCCCAACGGATCCCTTCTTCTCTCCATTAATCAGGCGCAAACCACTCCCGCGGACCTTCTCTCGACGATTCAAAAAATTCTTTCGCGGGAGGCGATCCCTGCGCAAATCCTCCCCGGCTTTCGACCCCCCGATATTCCGGAGGAGAGAATGCCCTCCTCCCTCTGGATTGTTCGGCAGAGTTGACACCCCGCCCCCCCGATCGAATTCTATCCCTGTGCACGGAATCCTCTCCCTCGCCTCGGTCGCCCTGAATCTTTTCCGTGAATTCATTCCCGGCCACCCTGATGCCGCCCGCTTCTGGCTGGAAATCGGAGCCGGAATCCTCTCCCTTCTTATCGTCCTCGGAATCCTTCTCCGTTTTTTTGGATCGGAAAATGCCCGCCCCGCTCTCCTTACCCTAGGTGCGACTCTGGGACTGCTCCTCCTCGCCGCCGGACCCGCGTTTGTTGAACTCTACCTCCTCCCCCACCTGCCCCCCGCACTCCTCGCTCACATCGACACTTTTTCGCAATGGGTGGGGCAACGCACTCACCAAACCCCTTGGCCGGCGCGAACGGCGCTCCTCTCACTCGGGCTGATCCTCAGCCTTCTGCTCACCGTAGTTCCGCTGACGAAGTGGACCTTTCGCGTTCCCGCTTTCCTTTCCCTGATTGCCTGGCTGGCCGCCTGTACCACCGCCGGCACCGTGTCCTCTCTCCTTCGCACCAAAGTTCCCCCCGTGCCCGCCGAACTAGTCGAAAAAGCGAAACTTCCGCCGAGTTAAACCCCCAAAACCTTTTCCAATCTCTCTCGCGTTGGCCCAAACTTGGCCGGGTCGGTCGAGGGCGGAGGAAGCACATTAGGTCCAATGACTAGGCGACAGATCGTGCCTGGAATTGGAATCTGAAAGCGATCCCACGACGGCAACTCCCACTTCCAGCGGTAGTGAACCGTGGCCGGAATGATCGAAATACCCGTCGCCGCCGATACCGCCAACACTCCGTCCTGCACCTTACCCCGCGGGCCTCTCGGTCCATCCGGGGTAATCACAATATCGCGAGCCCCTTTTTGTCCGAGTTCCCGCACCATCTCCAACATCGCCCCAACCCCTCCTTTGGAGGACGAACCCCGCGCCGTATCCAGACCAAATCGACTCGCCACCTGGGAAATAAATTCCCCATCCCGACTTCGACTGATCAAGACGAGGCACTTTCTCCGAGCACAAAATCGCTCGTAAATATAGGACATCAGCAAAATTCGGTTGTGCCAAAAAACAAAGATGCGGGGATCTCTCTCCTCCTGCTGCAGGATCTGATCGGGATCTTCTAAACGGAAACGAATCGTCCAAGCCAAAAGGCGGATGAGCGCCGCAACCAAAGGTGGACTTTTTTCGGCAAGAAATTTCTTCATGCGAAAGGCCTCCGGTTCCACCACCGCGTGATCGAGCGCCAAGGGGTTTCCAAAATCAACTCCCGCAACAACTCCTCCGTCGTACTCGCCCGCGCCTCCTCAATCCTCCTTAATGCCACCATCGCCGGGACAAGAATCAGGCACAGCATCGCAAACAGAATGACAAAGCGATTCACCTCCACTCCGGCACCGAAATGCACCGGTTGCAACACATCGGTCAGTAATCCCCATCCCAACGGGGCCAATCCTGCCACCAAACTGCCCGCCACGCTGAATAGGGCGAAGAAGTGGCTCCTCCCCATCGCGGGCACCGTTCCCATCAAAAGCCTCATATGGGCGCTGTTGTAGAGCGCCAATCCAATTCCCGCGGTGGTTTGCTGAAAAAGAATCGTTCCCCATTCAAAGGGGAAAAGGTGGGCCGCCACCGAACCCCACCCCAACCAGTGAATTCCGAAAATCAGGCCGGCCAATCCCAAAACAGGACGGCTCCCCACCCGATCCAACATCTTGCCCGTGGCCAATGAGGTCAGGACAAAAACCGTCCCCCAAATCAGATGCAAGATCATGAACTTGGAGTCGGAGCACCCCAACTGATCTCTGGCAAACGGAATGAAGATCAATCCCCCACCCGACAACGCCAACATCATGATGGAGTGAAAAATCACCAACTTCAGAAAAGGACCATGCTGCAGCATGGCTCTCCAGGGCACCTCCTCCCCCCCCTCCCGTACGACCGGAGAAATCGGGGCATCCGGGATCTTGTTTAAATACACGCAAGATAATCCCGCCAGAAGTAAGCTCGCTCCAAATAAAGCCCCAAACGCCGCCGGACTGTCCACCACCTGCAGATACCAAGCCGTCACCGCGACGGTCAAAAGGAGGGCGGTTTGCGACGCCGCCTGATCCGTCGTCAGAAATCGGCCCCGGACCGACTCGGGCACAATTGCACTAATCCACGGCAGATAACCACTCAAAGAAATCCCTCGGGCAATATTAAAAAGAAAAAGCAAAAAAAGAACGAGGATCTGTCTCGTCGAGGAATCAATCGGCAGCGGCAGGCTGACGACAAAAGCAACGGCACCAATCATCAGGCTGCGACTCACCCACCCCCGCAAGACAAAGGTCCGATAGCCCACTCTTTCCACAAATCGTGCGGCCGGGATTTGGAAAATATTCATCAGGGCTCCCAAGGCCGCCACCACCCCCAACACGGTGGCCGAGGCTCCCAATTTTTTGAAATAGAGCATCATGGGCAGCCCCATGATCAGATAAAAAGAGCTGGTG
>LIBO01000086.1 GCA_001438005.1 Verrucomicrobia subdivision 6 bacterium BACL9 MAG-120507-bin52
AATTGCCCCGCGGTTGCGGGATCCCGCATGTGCGGGAGAATTCGGAAGGCGGAAATGATATCCCGCAGGGTTGTAGAGGGGCGGGTTATTGGTAGAGAGTTATTCAGATATCCTGACTTGTTCAAAGTCGTTAATGGGTAATATTCAACAGTGATGAGTAGTACAGTTCTGATCAACTTATTCACAACGAGGTCAGGCGGTTACTGGTGCCAATTCGAATGAAATTAACAAGAATTTCGGGCACGCGGGAGGAGGTGGCGAGGGAGGTGGCGGGAGTGTTCGCCGGGTACTATGGGGAGGGGGGAGAGAAAGTGGGGCCGTCGCCCTATGTGGGGGGGAGAAAGGCGGCTTTGGTGGCGCTGGAGAAGTTTTCGGTCCGGGGGTATGCGGGGAGTCGGAACAAGTTGGGCGGGGGAGTTTCCCGGCTATCGTTTTACATTCGGCACGGGGTGTTGGGGTTGCGGGAGGTGGCGGAGAGCGTGCGGCAAAGGTTTGGGGAATCGTACGACTCGCTTAAATTTTGGCAGGAGTTGGGCTGGCGCCAATTTTGGCAGTTGGTCTACGGGAGGTTAGGCCATCGGATCGAGGAGGATCTGGAGCCGGCCAAGGTAAATTTGGGCAAAGATTTTGCGGATGAGTTGCCGGAGGAAATTCGGCAAGGAAAGACCGGTTTGGTTTGCATGGATGAGTGCGTGCGGGAGCTGGTCGAGACCGGGTATATGCACAATCACGCCAGAATGTGGTTTGCTTCCTACCTCATTCACTTTCGGAAGTTGGGCTGGAAGGTGGGGGAGCGGTTTCTTTATCGGCACCTGTTGGATGGAGATCCGGCGAGTAACGGACTGTCGTGGCAGTGGGTGGCGTCGACCTTTAGTCACCGACCTTATCTGTTCAACCAGGAGAACATTCAGGAGAATGGGGGCAAGCAGTGGTGCGAGCGGTGTCGGGTGAAGTGTCCCTTTGCCGCGTCGTATCCGGAGTTGGAGCAGAGGCTTTTTTCCTGATGAAAACCTTAGTCTGGTTGCATGGGGATTCTTTGTCCGAGACCGATCCGGCGGCGGTGCGGTATCCCGAGGCGGAGAGAGTCTTTGTCTTTGATCGGCCTTTTTTGGAGAGGACGAAGTTGAGTTTCCAAAGAATCTTTTTTCTTTATGAGTGTGCGGTGGAGGCGGCGCATGAGATTCGGTTGGGGGAGACGGTGGCGGAGCTGCGGGAGGCGATGCGGGAGAGGGGGGCGGAAAAAGTAGCGGTGACGAAGTCGGTCTCTCCCCGATGGAAAGAGTTGGTGCAGGAGTTAAAAAAGGAGGTGGAGGTGGAGGTGGTGCCGGCGGTGGATTTGGTGGCAGTGCCGGAGGAGTACGAGGCGAAACGTTTTACTCCATTTTGGAAAAAGTTTGGTCGAGAGTGGGGGGCGTGAGGGGAATTTTCTTTTGGGTGGGGTGGGGGATGGTGCTGGCGGGGTGGGTGCAGGGGGAAGATTCGTTTCCGGCGGGAATGACTATTTTGGAGACGTCCAAGAGCGGGGAAATGAAGATCGTGGTGGGCGAACAGGCGCAGTTGGATACGGCGCGGGAACCGGCTTCGACCTTTAAGGTGGTGATTGCTTGGGCGGCGTTAGATCGGGGATTGGTCCAAGATGTGGCGACGCCACTCGAGGGGGCGGAGGGGTTGGGGTTGAGGGAGTCGCTCCAGAAATCGATCAATCCGCCGTTTGCCCTTTTAGCGGAAAAGTTGGGCGGGGATGTTTTGGGCGAGTATGCGGAGCGGAGCGGTCTGATTGAGGGAAAGATCCCGAAAGGGTGGATGAAGGGTGGAGGAAAAGAGGCGGTGCATGGAGGGGATTTGAAAACCACGATTCGGAGGGAGCATGCGGTGGCGGTGGGGTGGATGAGGGGAGAGGCCCCGTGGGGTGGGGAGGCAGGAAAAAAGCTGCAGGAGGCGCTGGTTTGGCCGGGGGAGAAAATTTTGCTGCGGGCAAAGACCGGATCCTATGGGGGATGTCTCTGGATGACGGGCTATGGGCCGGAGAAGGCGGTGACGGTATTTCTGGAGGGACCTGTTTCGCGTCGGCCCGAGATTTTGAAAGCTTTTTTCGGAAGGTGGGGAGTAGCGCCGACCCGCCCGTGATTGGAAAATCTTCGTTAATAAGTTTGGGTTGGCGCTTGTGGGATGCGTTCCGATTCAGCACTTTATCAGCTTCATGATTTCCCGCTATTCCCGTCCTGAAATGAGTGCGATCTGGTCGGAAGAGGCCAAGTTGACGCGCTGGTTGGAGATTGAAATTCTGGCGTGTGAAGGGATGGCGAATCGGCGGATCATTCCGCGAAAAGATGCGAGGACGATTCGGCGAAAGGCGAAATTCAATATACGGCAGGTGCACAAAAATGAGGCGCGGACACGTCACGATGTCTTGGCTTTTTTGGAGGAGGTAGCGTTGCAGGTGGGTCCGGCCGGTCGGTGGATTCATCAAGGGCTGACCTCTTCCGACATTTTGGACACAACGCTGGCCTGGCAGTTGCGGGATGCGGCCGATCTGCTAATCGCGGGTGTTCGGAAGGTAAAAGCGGCGGCGGCCGGACGAGCCCGTCGGCATCGGGGGATGTTGACGATCGGGCGGACCCATGGAATTCACGCGGAACCGACGAGCCACGGAATTCGGATGGCGCTGTTGCACGATGAGTTTGGTCGGGCGGAGGAGAGATTGGTGGCGGCGCGGGAGGAGATTGCGGTGGGCAAGCTTTCCGGGGCGGTGGGCACCTACGCGCACTTGGACCCTTCGATCGAGGCGTATGTGTGCCAAAAATTAAAACTCAAACCTGGGGCGGCGACGCAGGTGGTACCGCGGGATCGGCACGCGGCCTTTGCTTTGACCCTTTCGCTGGTGGCGGCGAGTGCGGAGCGGTGGGCGACCGAGTTTCGGCATCTGCAGCGGACGGAGGTGGGGGAGGTGGAGGAGCCTTTTGCCAAGGGTCAGAAGGGAAGCAGCGCGATGCCGCATAAGCGCAATCCGGTGAATGGGGAGAGGATCTGTGGATTGGCGCGGATTGTGCGGGGTCACGCGGTGGCGGCGTTGGAGAATGTGGCGTTGTGGCACGAGCGGGATATTTCCCATAGCTCGGCCGAGCGGATTCTTTTTCCGGATTCGACCATTCTGCTGGATTTTATCCTGAATGATTTGGAGGGGTTGGTGCGGGGGCATAAAGCGGATGGGAAAAGGATGTTGGCGAATTTGGGTTCCTCGCGGGGATTGTGGGCCTCGCAGGGAGCGTTGTTGGCGTTGACGCGGGCGGGGCTGGCGAGGAGAGAGGCGTACGAGGCGGTGCAAAGGCACGCGATGGCGACTTGGCTGGAGGGCGGGGCAGATTTCACCACGAGGTTGGAGTCGGACCCCGTGTTGGGGCGAAAGATTGGGAAAAAGGGATTACGGGAGGCGTGTGATGCGATGCGCCATCTGCGGCATGAGAAGTTGATTCACCGTCGGTGCGGGCTGTAGGGAGGAGAGCGTTGATGAAAGCAGTGGTAACCGTTACTTTGAAACCTTCGATTTTGGATCCGCAGGGGGAGGCGGTGGCGCAGGCGTTGAAAAATATGGGAGTGAGTGGGGTGAAGTCGGTTCGGATTGGGAAACATATTGAGTTGGAGTTGGAGGGGGGGGACGAGAAGGTGGTTCGGGCGAAGTTGGAGCAGATTTCAAAAGAGCTGTTGAGCAATCCCGTGATGGAAAATTTTCACTTGGATCTGCGGGCTGGCGGATGAGGTTTGCGGTTATTCAGTTTCCTGGATCGAACTGCGACCAGGATTGCGTGCAGGCCCTGAAGGTCTTGGGGCAGGAGGCTCGGCTGGTCTGGCATCAGGAGAAAGCGATTGGGCCGGAGGAGGGGGTAATTTTGCCCGGGGGATTTTCTTATGGGGACTATTTGCGGTGTGGGGCGATCGCGCGGTTTTCGCCGATCATGGGGGCGGTGAAAGCGGCGGCGGAGAGGGGTCAAGTGGTGGTGGGAATTTGCAATGGATTTCAGATTTTGTGCGAGGCGGGGTTATTGCCGGGGGCATTGACACGGAATGAGGGGTTGCACTTTCGGTGTGAGAACACTTTTTTACGGGTGGAGACACCGGCGTGGCGGTTTACTTCGCACTATGTCACGGGGCAGACGTTGCAGATTCCGATTGCGCATGGGGAGGGTTGTTATCGGGCGAGTCCTGAAATTTTGGGGGAGTTGGAGGCGAAGCGACGGGTGCTGCTTCGATACTGCAATGCGGGGGGGCAGGGGGTGCCTCAGGCGAATCCGAATGGATCGAGTCATAATATTGCCGGAATTTGTAACGCGCGGGGAAACGTGTTGGGCATGATGCCGCACCCGGAAAGGTGTTGTGAGGCGGAGATGGGGGGATTGGACGGGCGGGGGATTTTGTTGGGCGCGGCGGGAATCGGGAGGCGGATATGAAGGCGAAGGAGTTTGCCTTGAAGTTGGGGCTGACGGCGGAGGAGTACGGGACGATTGAGAAGGGGCTGGGCAGGGAGCCAAACGAGAATGAGTTGGGCATGTTTTCGGTGATGTGGAGTGAGCACTGTTCGTACAAGAATACGCGGCGGGAGTTGCGCAAGTTTCCGACGACGGGTCCAGCGGTGCTGGTGAAGGCGGGGGAGGAGAATGCGGGGGTGGTGGATGCGGGGGATGGGTTGGCTTTGGCCTATAAGATCGAGTCGCACAATCATCCGAGCGCGGTGGAGCCGTTTCAAGGGGCGGCGACGGGCGTGGGAGGAATTTTGCGGGATATTTTCACGATGGGAGCGAGGCCGGTGGCGTTTATGGATTCGTTGCGCTTTGGTCGGCCAGACGCGAAAGGGGAGGCGGGAAGGCGGACGCGAGGGTTGATTCACGGGGTGGTGTCGGGGATTTCACACTATGGAAATTGTGTGGGGGTGCCGACGGTGGGGGGGGAGCTGGTTTTTGATTCGGCGTATGAGGGCAATCCGCTGGTGAATGTGTTTTGTTTGGGGACGTTGCGGCACGATCAGATTCGGCGAGGGGCGGCCAAGGGAGTGGGGAATCCGGTTTTTTATGTGGGGGCGAAGACGGGGAGGGACGGGCTGGCCGGGGCGGCGTTTGCCTCGAGAGATTTGACGGAGGAGAGCAAGGCGGATCGGCCAGCGGTGCAGGTGGGAGATCCCTTTGTGGGGAAGTTACTCTTCGAGGCGTGTCTGGAGCTGTACGCGAGGCCGGATCTGGTGGTGGGGGTGCAGGACATGGGGGCGGCGGGGCTGACCTGTTCGACCTG
>LIBO01000087.1 GCA_001438005.1 Verrucomicrobia subdivision 6 bacterium BACL9 MAG-120507-bin52
AAGCCCCCAAACCCACCACCAACTCCCCCACCCCGCCCTAGTTCGTCAGCGCCACTCATGCTTGGGATACTTGCGCGCCAACTCCGCTTTCAATTTTGGATACGTTTCTCTCCAAAACGAACCCAAATCCTTCGTCACCTGCAACGGCCTTCGGTTCGGCCCCAAAATCTCCAACGTTAACTCCACCTGGCCATCTCCAATTCGCGGCGTTTTCTCCCACCCATAGAAATCCTGAATTTTACCCGAGACTCTCGGCTCCCGCCCCTTGCCATACTCGATCTTGAGGGACTTTCCGCCGGCGATTTCCACCCGATCAGGGGCCAACTCCCCCATCCTCTGGATTCTTTTCCGGCCCAACCAATCCTGCATCGCCCCCACCGCGCTCCGCTCATTCGCCTGTCGCCACGTCAAACACCCCTGACACTGCCTTTGTAAAACAGGCCTCTGCGCTTCCTGATTCCACTCCGGCCACTCCTCCCCGGCCGACCACCCCCGCACCACCTCCAACCTCTCAACCAACCGATCTGCCTCCGCACTCCACCCCGGCCAAACGCATTTTTTGTCCAACACCGCCTGCGCCAACACCTGGGCTGTCTCGGGTCCGGCCTCCACATCCCTTTTCCTCTCCTCCAAAATCAAATCCCGAAACTTTCTCGCCTCCACCTGCAAAACACGCCGCCCACTCTCCTCAAAGACCAGACCCCGACTCTCCGAAAAATCCGCCGGGAACATCTCCCGCAACCAATCCTCCTCCACCGCACTGACCAACCCCAGCATTACCTCCACCTCACCATCCGTTCGGCCAATCTCCTTGATCTCAGCCGCCACCACCAGCGACCGATCTCGCACCACACTCTCTCGGCCAATCGATCCCCCCCGTCCCCCCGAGAGCCGACACCGCAAGGTTCCCCCATCCAACCGACGCGCCAAATGATCGGAAAACCCAGCCAAAATACACCTCCTCAACTTTTCTCCCGAGGCCGGGCTTTCCTCAATGGTTAATCCCATCGCTTGCGACACGCTGAGCAAACGATCCCGCACCGCCGCCGCCTCTCGGGCCGAGCCCCCATGAATTCCCATCCGGCCACACGGCCCTGGATGAAACTTCTCCCTCTCCGCAAAACGCAAAGCCCTGAGCCAAACAAAGAGATCACTTTCCTCCTCCGCCTCCCACAAAATCTCCGCCCCCTCCCCCTTCCGTCCCGCCATCCTCTGCAACAAAGGTCTCCCCGATAAAAGAGCCGCCATCCCCGCCGCCCCTCGCAAACATCCCAGCGCTCCTGCCTCGATCAACATCCGCGCCAACCTTGGGTGCACCGGCCAACCCGCCATCTTTTTTCCTGTTTCGGTCAAATCGCCCCCCACCCCTTTCGTTGCTCCCAAATCCGCTAACAATCGCTCCGCCCGGACCACCGAACCCTCCTCGGGCCTATCCACCCATCGAAAATCCCGGAGTCGACCCGCCCCCGCCGCGGCCAAAACCAGAGCCACTTCGGCCAAATCCAATCTACGAATCTCTGGCTCCTCCACCTTCGGCCGCTTCGACCAATCCATCGCCGTCTCCAACCTCACACAAATCCCCGGCGCCGTCCGCCCCGCTCTTCCCGCCCTTTGCGCCGCCGCGGCGTGACTAATCCGCTCCACCAGCAGTGTCTCCAGTCCACGCCTCGGATCGTACTTCGCCATCCGCGCCATCCCGCAATCCACCACCGCCTTTACCCCATCCAACGTCAAGGATGTCTCCGCCACATTCGTCGCCACCACCACTTTAGGGCGATCATACTTTTGCAAAGCCGCATCCTGATCCTTGGGCGACATCTCTCCATGCAGCGGCAAAACCACCGCCTCCGATCGGCCTAACCTGCCCTCCAAATCTCTCCTCGCCCGACCAATTTCATAGCCCCCTGGTAAAAAAACCAAAACGTCCCCTTTCCCCGCTCGAATCAAACGCTCCGCCTCCCTCGCCGCCACCTCCGCACAACCCGACCCACTCAGATCCTCCCGTTGTTTCAAATACTCCACCTCCACCGGAAACATTCGCCCTTCCGATCGCAACACCTCCGCCCCGATGCGCTCGGCCAACTTCTCCGTCTCCAGCGTCGCCGACATCACGATGAGAATCAGATCTGGCCGCGCGCTCTCTTGCAGATCCAAAATCCGCCCCAAGGTGAGATCTCCATAAAGATGCCTCTCGTGAAATTCATCACAAATCACCGCCTGCACTCCCTCCAGCCGTGGCCGCGAAATCATCTGCCGCACCAGCACCCCCTCCGTCACAAAACGAATCCGTGTCTCCGCCGAAGTCTGATCATCCAATCGAATCGTATATCCCACCTCCTTACCCAAAGTCACCCCACGCTCCTCCGCCACCCTCTTGGCCAACATCCGAGCCGCAATTCTTCTGGGTTGTAAGATCACCGCCTGCCCTCGCTCCCCCAGAAAGCCCCCCTCGAGCAGCATTTGCGGAACCTGGGTCGATTTTCCTGAACCCGTTGGCGCTTCGATCACCAACCGCCTCCGACCCGCACGAAGTGCAGACGCTAACTTTTCTCGAATCTCCTCAATCGGTAAATGAGTGGCCACGGTTCGAACCTACCGAAAATCGTTTCGAAAGGGAGACCAGAGCCTTCCCGAACGGGAAACTACTTTTTCTTTTTTTTCCGCGACCGTCCGCCCGTCAACCATCCTGAATCAAAATAGTCCTTCAACCCCAGCTCCAGCGAATACTTGGGTTGAAATCCCAAATCCCGCTTCGTGGCCGACATGTCCGCCTCCGTGTGCGGTTGATAGAAGGGATAGGGGCACTCGAAATACTCCGGCTTGAGCTTTGTCCCCAAAACTCCGTTCAGACCTTCCACCATCTCATTAAAACTTCGCGGCTGGCCTGATCCTGCATTCCACACCCCCGACTTGCCCGACTTCATCGCCGCCATCGTCATGGAAACAATATCTTTCACGTAAACAAAATCCCGCTTCTGCTCCCCGCTCTTAAAGATTCTCGGCCGTTTCCCCAGCAACATCTGCCCTGCTAAATGCCACGCCATGCTCGCCGGCACCCCTTTGTGTCCCTCCCGCGGCCCATACACATTGAAGTAACGCAACCCACCAATGCTCCAAGCCGGTTCCTCCTCCTGCACTTGCTTGGCCAGATTTTCCAGCTGCACTTTCGAAAAGGCATACGCGTTCGCCGGAGCGAGCGGGTCTCCTACCCGATTCACCCCCGCGCGAATACCGTACGTGGCTGCGCTTGTGGCATAGACGATCGGAGTTTTCTCTGGGCGCAAATATTCTAGCATTCGGCGAAATCCCTCCACGTTGTCATGCGTCTGAATCCTCTGATCCTGCATCGTTGTGTCCGTAATCGAGGCCAAATGAAACATCGCCTCCGGCCTTCTTCCGCAAAACTCAGCCTCCCAGTCCAACCGGGAGATGTCTGCCGCGACAAAATCCCCCCGGTACCCCTCCAAATTTAAAAACGACCCACTCCGAAAATCGTCCAAAATCGTGAGTTTAGCCTTAGGAAACTCCTCCTGCAGACGATGGACCAAGTTTGATCCGATAAATCCGCCCCCCCCTGTAATCCAAATACTCCTCATGGTTTTTAAAGATATATAGATAGAAAGTTATTCCCAAACAGAAAAATCGTGTCTAAAAACTTAAAAGATACACCCGATGAACTACTCTATACACCTACCTAGTAGAGCTTTAAGATCGAATTATAGGATCGCACTGGCCCTATTTTTGGCTCTTTTTGGATCCATTTATTCATCTTTACTCACAACTTGTTGGTCTGGGACGGAAGTGACCGCCTCATCCAACACTCCCTCTCCCCTCTCCGATACCGAAACGGTGCAAAACACTCTGTTTGGGGAAAATAAGGTCACGCTTACCGCCGAAACCGCAGGTCTTTTCTCCATCAACAACCCGAACGATTACATCTACTTACCCCAACTCATCACGATCGGATGGCAGTTGGATGAAATCGGAAACGAGGGGTGGAATCGAGGCAACACCGAATTTCTTTTTAGCGGCATGTTCGCCCCTACTCTCCAAGGTCCCAATCCTTGGTTCGCTGGTGGCCTCTTCGGACCACGCTACAACTTCATCCAACCCGACTGGCCCGTTGTCCCGTACCTCGAATCCCGTGTCGGTTTTCTGTTTACCCACGCCACGGGAGCACCCGACTCCCAAGGCCAAGATTTCTGTTTCAGCTTCACGATCGGAGCAGGTGTCCGCATCCCCGTGATGGATCAACTTTCCGTCAATCTCGGAGTCATGTTCCAACACATCTCCAACGCCGGCCTATCCGAACCTCAGAACCAGAACGTCGGGCTCGACTCCATCGGCCCCACCCTTTCCGTCAGCTGGGCATTTTAGTTTCGGCCTTCGCATTTTTCCCCGACTTATTCACATATCACTTGGGTTTCTTGAACCCACTCGTATTGAGTGCTATACATCTCAACCGCGGTTCTTATTTATGTCTTTCTTCTCAACTTATCCACATATCACGTAAGGCACTCTTTTTATGCTCGAAACTCGTGATCTCCATAAGTCCTATCAAACCGGTGATGCCCGCGTCGATGCCCTCCGTGGCGTATCCATCAAAATCCTACCCGGCGAAATCGTCGCCATCACCGGACCCAGCGGATGCGGCAAAAGCACCCTTCTCCACATCCTCGGAGCGCTTGATACCCCGACCTCGGGCCAAGCCTACCTGGAGGGCCATCCTCTCCACTCTCTCGATGACGACAAACTGACCGCACTTCGTCGCCACAAAATCGGTTTTATTTTTCAATTCTTTCATCTCCTCCCCACCCTCACGGTCGAGGAGAACGTTCTGCTCCCCCTCCTCCTCGCCGGTCGCGTCACCCCCCCCGCAAAATCCCGCGCCCATGAACTCCTCGCCGCTGTCGGTCTGAGCGATCGCTCCCACCATCGTCCTCACCAACTCTCGGGCGGCCAACTCCAACGCGCCGCCGTCGCCCGCGCCCTCATCCACCGCCCTTCCGTTCTCCTCGCCGATGAACCCACCGGCAACCTCGATTCCGCCTCCAGCACCATCGTGATTCAACTCCTCACCCAACTTGCCCGAAATGAAAAAACCACAGTTATCCTCGTCACTCATAGCGACCGCATCGCCGCCGCCGCCGATCGCCAAATCGCACTGGTCGACGGCCGCCTCGCCTCGTGAACCCCTCCTGGTTCTCTTCCCTACGCGTTTTCCTTTCTCACGGAACCCGAGATTTTTTCCGCCACAAAA
>LIBO01000088.1 GCA_001438005.1 Verrucomicrobia subdivision 6 bacterium BACL9 MAG-120507-bin52
CCAGTTCCTTCCACCGCCGGGGCCTCCCCAGAGGTCACTCCGAGAACCCCCTCGGGCGTCCGGCGAATTCGAATCGGTTTCAGCGGCCCCTCTTGCACCGCCGAAAGTTGCTGGAGCCGAATCAATTCCAACAGAGCCAAAAAAGTCACCACCACTTCTCCCCGAGACGAAACCGTCCGAAAAAGCTCTTCAAAAAAGATCTCTTCATCCGGCGCTACCCGGTCCAAGAGAAACTCGATCTTCTGACTTACGGTATATTGGTCGTTCTCAAACGTACCCATCCTTGAGCGCTCTTCGACCGAGCGCAGAACTTTTTGAAACGCCCAAACCAGATCGAACATCGAGACTTGGCCCGGCCCCTGCATCGCCTGATTCACCACCACTCGCTCTGGGATTCGTCCAAAGATGCGCGAGTGCAACGCCTCCCGATCCCCCAACTGCCCCGCCGCCTCCTTAAATTTTCTATACTCGATCAGTTGCCGGATCAGCTCCCACTTGGGATCCTCATCCTCCACCTCCTCCGGTGGGCGATCCTGCACCGGCAGTAGGGTGCGACTTTTCAAATAAATTAGCGTGGCCGCCATGACCAAAAACTCGCCCGCCACCGCCAGATTCTCCTCCCGCATCTTGTCCAGCCTCGCCAGATACTGTTCGGTCAACTTCTCTAGGCGAATTTCATAAATGTCCATCTCCTGCTCTTTGATCAGGTGGAGCAGCAGATCCAAGGGACCCGTAAAAGCAGACAGCTCCACCCTGAGGGCTTCGCTGCTTGGCGTCTCTAGCATCGGGATCACTTTTGCGTCCCCACGGCAGATCGCACTCGCGCTAAAACCTGCTCGGCCGTTTTTCGCGCCTTGGCTGCACCGTCCTTCATCCACTGCTCCACACGAGGCAAATTGGAGGCCAATTCCTCCCTCTTCTTTCGCATGCCGTCAAATTCTCGCAAAACGAGGTCCGCGAGGCTCTTTTTCAAATCCCCGTAGCCCGTGCCACCTTTTTCCATCGTGGCACGGTAGGCCGAGCGCTCGCCCTCCGTTCCCATCAATCGCACCAAACCCCACAGCGTGCTGCCTTCCACTGCCTTCGGGGCCTCCACTGGCGTAGAGTCGGTTTTGATGCCCATGATCTTTTTTCGCAGATCTTTTTCCTCCGCAAAAATCTCTAGGGTATTTCCGTAAGATTTACTCATCTTCTGCCCATCTACCCCGGGGACGACTCCGGCCTCTTCCCGAATGATCGACTCCGGCAACTTGAAAACCTGTCCGTACTTGTCATTGAATTTTCCGGCAATATCCCGGGCCACCTCCAAATGTTGTTTCTGATCCTGCCCGACTGGAACGCGATCCGCATCGTACAGCAAAATATCCGCCGCCATCAAAACGGGATAGGCAAAGAGCCCGTGGGAGGGAGAGATTCCTTTGGTCACTTTGTCCTTATAGCTGTGGCACCTTTCCAGCAAACCCATTGGCGTGACGGTCGATAGATACCAGGCCAATTCGTGCACCTCCGAAACGGCACTTTGCCGAAAGACGACCGCCCGTTCGGGATCCACTCCGCAAGCCAGCAGATCGAGATAAGTCTCCCGGACCAACCCATCCAACTGTCCTGGCTCATTGGCTCCGGTTAAGGCATGGTAATCAGCCAAGAAGTAGTAAGCCTCTCCCTTGGCCTGCAGTTCCACCGCCGGTCGAATCATCCCAAAGTAGTTCCCCAGATGAAGCCGCCCCGTGGGCTGAATACCAGAGAGATAACGCATCCCACATCGTGGGCTTGAGCCAACCTTTTCGACCAGAATTTTCCGACAAGTTGTTCAGCCGAAATGCGAAAAGATAGCTCCACTTGTCCGCTCGCACCGCACTTCAATTTCTGTAAAATAGCCGAAATGCCGACCTCAATTTCGACCCTCGATTCGCCTGTTCCTGCGGGAAATCATTCCTATGAGGCCTGCTCCAAACTAGCCCGCGAGCACTACGAAAACTTCCCCGTTGGCCGCCTCGTGCCCAAGAAACTTCGCCCCCACGTCCACGCCGTCTATGCCTTCGCCCGGGTGGCGGACGACTTGGCCGATGAGGGGTACGCCGACCCCCGTCTCCGCGCCGCCGACACCTCTGCCCCCACCGAAGCTGAGCGCCTGGCCGTTTTCCGCAACTATCGCCAAGCCTGGCAAAAGGCTATCGATGGCCAGGAGTACGACCCGTCCTATGCTTGGATCTTCCAACCTCTACAAAAAACCAAAGCCGAACTCGACCTACCCGACTCCCTTTTTCTCGATCTTCTCAGCGCCTTCGAACAGGACATCGTTCAACGCCGCTACGAAGACTTCCCTGCCGTCCTCGACTACTGTCGCCGTAGCGCCAACCCCATCGGTCGGCTTCTCCTCCTTATCCATGGGGAGCGCAGCACCGAACTCGCCCAACTCTCCGACTCGATCTGCACCGGTCTACAGCTAGCGAATTTCTGGCAGGATGTCTCCGTCGACCTCGGCAAAGACCGTATCTACATTCCACAGATCGATCTGCGCCGCCTTGGCCTGACCGAAGCAGATCTCTTTGCTGGAACTGCCTCGCCCAACTTCCGCAACTGCCTCCGGTATCAGATGGAGCGCACCTGGAAACTCTTTCGCGAGGGTGAACCTCTCTCCCAACGCTTACCCCGACCTCTTTCCTGGGAAATCCGCCTGACTTGGCTCGGCGGCACAGAAATTCTTCGAAAAATCGAGAAGTTGAACTACGACACCCTTTCCCAGCGCCCCACTCTTTCTAAGTTCGATTTCCTCCAGCTTGGGTTGAAAGCATTTTTAGGACAGTGAACCCACCTCAACTACACGGAGGCACCGGCCAACGCATCACGCGAAAAAGCGGCTCGAACCTCGCTCTTTCCTTCATCTGCCTGCCCAAAGAGCAGCGCCACGCGATGTCCACCTTCTACGCGTTTTGTCGAACGGTGGATGATATTGTCGACGAAACATCCGTTCCCATGCATCTACGCCAAGGGCAGCTCCAAGCTTGGCGGGACGATGTCCAAGCGATTTATCGCGGTCAACCCATCCAACCACTGGCGCAGGAGTTGGCCCCCGTTGTTCGAAAATACCTCATCCCCCCAGAACCCCTTCTCGAAATTCTAACCGGGGTGGAGATGGATCTGACCAAAACCCGCTACGAAACTTTCGATGATTTACGGAAATATTGCTACGGGGTGGCCTCCGCCGTCGGACTCGTTTCGATCAATATTTTTTGCTGCCAAACTCGCGCGGCGGCCGACTACGCCATCGCCCTTGGCCTCGCCTTTCAACTGACCAATATTCTGCGAGACGTGGCCTACGATCTACAGAAGTTTGGCCGAATCTATTTGCCGCAAGAGGAGTGGAAGACCTTTGGGGTCACCGAAGAAGATTTTCGAAAACCCACGCCCACCCCGGGCATGGCCCGCCTTCTTCGCCTGCAATACTTCCGGGCTCGACACTACTTTGAAAAAGCGGATCGCCTCATTCCCCCGGCCGATCGACCCCATCTTTCGGCCGCTCTACTCATGACGGGGGTCTATCGAAATCTTTTGGAAAAAATCCGTCGGGAGAACTTCGAGGTTCTCCGGGGCCCAATCAAACTTTCGCGTTGGGAGAAACTCCAAGCCCTGCGTCGGGGAAGGCAACTTCTCAAAAAAGAAGCCCCCGTGCGCCGACCCCCCTCACGAATTGCCGTCATTGGCGGTGGCTATGCCGGTTGTGCGGCTGCCTTTGCTTTGGCTCGGGAAGGTCACGGGGTGGATCTGCTTGAGGCGAAGCCCCATCTGGGCGGTCGGGCTCACAGTTACCGGGAAGCTAAGACTGGGACTACCATCGACAACGGCCAACATATCCTCATGGGTTGCTACCATCGCACCTTAGAAATGGTGGCGGAGATGGGAAATCTGGACCGTCTCGATCGTCACGATCGGCTCGATCTCCACTTTGTCAGCCCATCCAAAGGGCAAACCGTGCTTCGATCCTCTCCTCTTCCACCCCCCCTTCACTTACTCGGTGGTCTTCTCGGGTTTGCTGAGCTGACTTGGATGGATCGATGGGTGATTCTCAATCTCCCAAGTCGTGCGCAACGCCATCCCCCCAAGCAGGGAGAAACGGTGCAAGCTTGGCTGAATCGAATTGGGCAAACATCCGGATCGGTTCGGGCGCTATGGGAACCGTTCTGCTTGGCCGCACTCAATGCCCCCATCCAGCTGGCCGATGCCGCCCTGTTTTGGGAAGTCACGCGTCGGGCTCTTTTTGGCGCATCCCAAGACGCCGCGATCTACCTCGATAAGGACGGCCTCTCGAACCTGCTCTCGCCTGAACTTAACGCTTTCATTGAATCCGCCGAAGGCCGTGTACGCACCGCCACGCCCGTGGCCGAACTGACTTACGATGAGATTCATCAGCACGTCCAAACCGTGAAGTTCAAAGATGGCACGGAGGAGAAATACGATGCCGTTGTCCTCGCGGTCCCTTGGACTCCGGCCACTAAATTCATTCCCTCTGGGGATCGCGCTTCCCAACTCGCCGCCACGCTGAAGCCGGGCCCCATTTTGGGGGTTCATCTTTGGACCGACCAACCGCTCACTCCCAACCTGATCACCGGTTTCCTCGATTCCCCCCTGCACTGGGTGTTTGACCGAACCAGCACCCTGCCCAAAGGCTCCAAAGGCCACCTCTATGCCGCGGTGATTAGTGCGGTGACCGACCTAATTGATCAGACGGGGAAATATTTGGTCGATTTAATTATGGGCGAAATTCAGCGAATGGTTCCTGAAAGTAAGAATACCCAAGTGACCCATCACGTAGTTTATAAGTCGCGCGATGCCACTTTCTGGGGCCAACCCGGCATGCCCCTCGCCCGCCCCGGGCCCGTCACCTCGGTTGAGAATTTGTTTCTGGCGGGCGATTGGACTGAAACTAGCCTCCCCGCCACCATCGAAGGAGCGGTTGTTTCCGGCTTTCAAGCAGCCGAAGCCTTCGGGTAAAAGACGATTCACCTCCCAGGGGAAGATCTCTCCTGACTCAGACAATCCAAAAACTCCCCGAGCGCTTGGGACATTTGGTTGCGGGCATGAATACATCCCGCCACCGCCGGCAGCAACTCCAGCAATCGCCAAGGGCGAAGAGCCAGATGAAGGCCAATTTTGAGTGGAGTGCTTTTTCCGGTGATCGCATCGCAGCCCAAAAGAAAAAGATCTGCCGGCAAAAGTTTATCCGCATGGTCACTCACCGCTCGAAGACCCACCAAA
>LIBO01000089.1 GCA_001438005.1 Verrucomicrobia subdivision 6 bacterium BACL9 MAG-120507-bin52
CCAAGAGATGTGGGGTCCGCTCATCCAACCAAGGATCCGTTCCTAACCAATGGGGAGTGGTAAAGTGACAAAGGGTGATCAGCGGCTCGAGATGTCGAGCGCGAAGCGCACATATCATATCCGCATATCGATTCACCGCATCCTCTTGCAGGGCCCCAGAGGATCCTTCGGGCTGGATTCGTGTCCAATCTACCCCGAGCCGGAATCCAGTGAGCCCTATCATTTCTGCTCGATCGAAATCCTCCTCATATCGATTCCAGAAATCGACCGAACGCCCGGAACGAGCCACCTTGCCCGATCTTTCCCATGCCGCCCAATTATTCTGAGGTTGCCCCTCCCCATTGTACCCGCCCTCGTGTTGATACGCACAAGAGGAGACCCCCCACAAAAACTTCTCCTCCCTGCCCCCCACCTTCATCGCTTTCGCACCTGTTCCGCCATCTCCTCCTGTTGTCCCATGTCTACCCGCACGGGAGTGCTGTCCGACTCCGCCAGAAGCGTCTTCACGATCGTTTGGGCCGCCTGAGGTCGCCCCATCTGACGAGCCGCCTCCTTCATTCGAGCCAGTCGAGCAGGCTCCGAAAAAAGCCGTCCTACTTTGTATCCCAAAGTCGTAATTTCGTTACACTTGATCGCCACACCCTTCTCCAAAAGCTGGTCACTGTTCCTCTCCTCCTGTCCAGGAATCGGATCGTAAATGGCCATGGGCAAGTGAGACGCCATCGCCTCAGCCGAGGTCATTCCACCCGGTTTACTAATCAAAAGATCCGCTGCCGCCATCCACTCCGGCATATCCTCAACATACCCCTGGACAACAAACTCCACCCCTCGAGATGGAACACGCGCCACCTCCGCCTCCACCCTCGCCTTGGCCTCCGGATTCTTGCCGCAGATCACCACCACCTGAACCTTTTGGGTCATCTGACGGAGTGACTTCACCACCTGCTCGGCGGGATTGACCCCTAAGGCTCCGGCCGTGACGAGAATCACTAGCCGGTCCGGATGCAGTCCCAGTTTTCGGCGTAAGGAGGGACGATCCCCATGGTGGCCAAATTGTGGATCAACTGGTATCCCGCTCACCGTAATCCGCTCCGCCGGAAGCCCGAGCAGGGTCAAATAAGCTTTGGTCTCCTCCAACGCGACAAAGTAGCGATGAAAAGCACGGGAAAGCCACATCGCGTGAAAGTCGTAGTCGGTCACCACAATGGAAAGTTTCGCCTGAATCGTCTTCTTCGTAATCAGGTGGGAAATAATTTCCGCCGGCATAAAGTGGGTGCAGACCGTGATGTCAGGCTGAAAACTCGAAATCAAACGAACGAGTGGCCTGGTATTTAAGCGATCCAGCAGCAATCGCATTTTGTCGGTTTTCCACGGCTCATCACTGGTTTCGTACCACCACCCCAGCAAAGTGGGCGCATCTTGGACCAAGGTGAGGTACAGCTTCGAATAAAAATCCCGAAACAGCTTATTAGTAAACGCCAGCGCATCCACATTAACCACCTCATCCACTCCCGGGGTGCTGCGGCAGACCGTTTCCAAGGCCGAGGCCGCCCGCAGGTGTCCTGTTCCCGCGCTGGCTGAAAGAATGAGAACCTTTTTACCTTTCTTCACTGGACTGAATTGTACCCCATCACCCGAACCGAGAAACCCCTAAAACCCGTCGCCTCATCCCTGAAAAAGATCCAGCTGATTTTTCTCTTTCTTCAGTTTTGAGGCAGCGCCCTTCGGCTGAATCCTGGCCGGTTTTCCAGACGCATCGGTCTCACGCTCCTCCAATCCTTGAAGAATTTCTCCCGCCCTTCGCAAAACAGAGGGAGGTAATCCCGCCAGACGGGCCACCTGAATCCCATAGCTGCGATCTGCCCCACCCTCGACAATTCTTCGCAAGAATACCACCCGATCTTTTTCCTCTCGTACGTCCACCCGAAAATTCATCACTCCCGATCGCGTCAAAGCTAGCTCGGCTAGCTCGTGGTAATGCGTGGCAAACAAGGTCTTGGCCTGAACTTCATCATGGAGATGTTCCCCGACTGCCCAAGCAATACTCAACCCATCTAACGTACTCGTCCCTCGACCAATCTCATCCAGTATCACCAAACTGTCCCTTGTCGCGTGGTGAAGAATCAAGGCCGTCTCATTCATTTCGACTAAAAAAGTGCTCTGCCCCCGTGCCAAGTCGTCCCCCGCCCCAATTCGCGTAAAGATTCGATCCAGCAGGGGCAACTCCGCCGCTTGCACAGGCACAAACGAGCCCACTTGAGCCATGAAACAAATCAGCGCGGCCTGTCGTAGGTACGTGCTCTTTCCAGCCATATTCGGCCCCGTCAGAACCATCAAAGTTCCCTCCTTGCCCCCGATTCGTAAATCGTTCGCGACAAAAGGCTCCGCACTTCCTGCTAAAATCTGTTCGACCACCGGGTGTCGACCCGCCCGAATCCGGATGCACTGCTCCACCGTCATGACCGGTCGAACGTAATGCCATCGCCGAGCGGTCACCGCAAAACCGGCCAATACATCGAGAGATCCGATTGCCGCTGCCGTTTCCTGAAGAGATCGCGTCCGGGCCAACACCTGATCTCGAATCTGCAGAAAAAGTTGCCCCTCTCGATGCAGAGCCTTCTCCTCCGCCCCTAAAATCTTCGCTTCCATCTCCTTTAACTCGGGCGTCACATACCGTTCGACCTGCGCCAAAGTTTGTTTTCTCTCATACTCTTTCGGCACTTGATCAAGGTTTGCCTTCGTCACCTCAATTCCGTAGCCCGAAACCTGCTGAAAACGGATCTTCAGGCTTTTGATTCCCGTTCTCTCCGCTTCCCGCGCCTGTAATTCTGCGATCCAGGAGCGGCCCTCACGCATGGCTGACCGAGCCTCATCAAGCTGACGATCATACCCATCCCGAATCATCCCACCTTCTCGTGTGGTCGCGGGGGGATCATCGGCAATTCCTCGCTCTAATTCCTCCACTAACGCTCTCTCCAGTTGAATCTGGTCGCTGAAACGCCGGTTCAGAGCGCCCGAGACTTTTTGCCCTCTTTTTTGTAGCTCCGGAAGTGCTTGGAGAGTCGCCCGCAACGCCACCAGATCTCTCGCGTTGCCGGATCCCCCTGCTAGTCGCCCAACGAGTCGTGCAATATCTCTTACCTCTTGTAACGATTCCCGAACGTCATCCATCCCACCCACATCCTCTAAAAATCCTGCCACCGCCTCATGGCGGGCTACCACCTCGTCTCTTTTTCGTAACGGTCGCAAAAGCCAGGATCGCAACTCCCGCCCTCCCATTGGCGTGCAGGTTTGATCCAGTGCACGTAGTAAACTGGTGTTCACTCCTTGGGAGGCGGACTCCAGAATTTCCAAATTCCGCTGCGTAGCAAAATCTAGTTGAAGAATCTCCTCCGACCGAAACGGCTTGGGTGCCTGACAGTGCCGTATCTCCCCCTTGAGGGTCTCTCGGATATATCGCAAGAGCGCACCCGCCGCACCCAAGGCTGGCCCCATTTCCTGGCACCCAAACCCATCCAGGCTTTGCACTTGGTACTGTTCACAAAGAAGCGTGCGCCCCATATCCACCTCCAACGTCCAATCAGGAATCCGCGTGACACTGGTGGAAGAATCCACCCAGCTGGAAATCTCCTTCTCCTCCTCGACGACGAGAATCTCGGCCGGGTTGGTTCTCCGAACCTCTTCCCGACAGGCGATTTCATCTGCCGGCTCCGATACGCGAAAATCCCCGCTGCTCGCGTCCAGCAAAGCAAAACCCCACCTTCCGCTCTTCCCTTCCCCTCGCCGCACCGCAGCCAACCATCGGGGCAACTTGGGTTCCGTTACCTCCATTCCCATGGCACACCCCGGGCTCAAGATTCGAGTGATCGCCCGTTCGACCATCTGCCCACTTCTCACCTCACCCACCTGGTCGCACAAAGCCACCCTTCTTCCCGAAGCTAGGACTTTTGCAATGTATCCCTCCGCCGCATGGTACGGCAATCCACACATCGGCACGGTGTTCCGTTTCGTCAAAGTCAGATTGAGAAGGCGGGCCCCCTCGACCGCATCTTGGAAAAAGAGCTCATAGAAGTCCCCTAACCGAAAAAACAGCAGAGCATCCTTGGGGACTTGCGCCCGCAGCCCTTGGTACTGCTTCATCATCGGAGTCGAACCTTCTGCCATGCCTCCTTTTTCCCTCACTCTCTCACCAATCTCAATCCGCATCGATGCGGGCTGTGCACAGTCTAAAAATCTCTTAGAGTATCGCCGTGCGAGTCATTATCACCGGCCTCGTCGGCCAATACCCTTTTGGGGGGGTCATTTGGGACTATCTTCACTACCTTCTCGGTTTCCGGTCCCTTGGTCACGAGGTTCTCTATTTGGAAGACTCCGGGGCTTGGCCCTATGACCCGGTCGCTGGAACGATTACGCATGACTGCTCGTTCGCCCTGCAATCGTTGACAAAAATATTTACCGACTTTGACCTGGCCGAATCGTGGGTTTACCGCAACGGTGCCGACGGAAAGTTTTACGGCGCCGGTGAAAAGGTTGCCCGGGAATGGCTTCGGCAGGGAGACCTCCTCGTCAACGTGTCCAGTGCGGGTTGGTTGCGGGATTATGACCTACGAGTTGGCCACAAAATGTTTATCGATGGAGATCCCATGTTCTGCCAAATCGGACTTCTCGATGGATCCAACCCGCAGTACGCCGGAAGAGTGCGCGATCACGACAGTCACTTCACCTTTGGCCTGTCGGTCGGGCAACCCAACTGCCCCGTCCCGGTGGATGGGATATGTTGGAGGCCCACAGTTCAGCCGATCGCGTTGGAGCATTGGCCGGTGGCACCCATTCGCCCCGATGCTCCATGGACTACCGTCATGAATTGGGCCAGCTACCGACCCAAGATTTGGCAAGGAAAAGAGTACGGCCAAAAGAATCTAGAATTTATTAAGTTCAAAGAACTCCCCACAAAAACAAGTGCTCCTTTTCGCTTGGCTATGGGTATGGGGGTGGGCGGTCATTGCCCAACTAAGGAACTTCGAAAATTGGGGTGGGATTTGGTCGACCCCCAAGAGGTCGCCCCAGATCACCAATCTTACCGATCCTTTCTCACCTCCTCCCGTGGGGAGTGGAGTATCGCCAAGCACGGCTACGTGGAGGGAAAGACGGGGTGGTTTAGTTGTCGAACCGCTTGCTACTTGGCGGCGGGAAGACCAGCGGTCGTACAAGAAACAGGGTGGAGCCAGCATCTGCCCCGCCAACAAGGAATATTG
>LIBO01000090.1 GCA_001438005.1 Verrucomicrobia subdivision 6 bacterium BACL9 MAG-120507-bin52
ACCCAGAAGGTTGAGGGAGAGGGCGAAGAGAAGGGCGAGGAGAAGCCAGACCACGGGGGGAGATTGAAGTTGGAAGCCCCACCCGAGAGCTTGGCCGGAGGCGCGAAGGAAAATGAGGAGTCCGGCGAGGGAGAGCAGGGAGAGAAAGACACCGAGGGTGTAAGCAAGTCCCTCCCGGCGGGCGGCGGCGGGGCTCTCGTTGGAGATTTGCACGAGGTGGAGGGCTTTGAGAGAGAGAATGGGAAAGACGCAGGGCATGACGTTGAGGATGAGACCTCCAAGAAAGGCGAAGAGGAGGGTGAGAGAGATGGGAGAGGCTGACCCACCTTCGCCAAGGCTTCGGAGGGCTTGGGTTGCGTTGAGGGGCACCGAAATCTCTAAAGCTCTTTGGCCGGTGGCAACCCAAGGTTTTTCGGAAACAAGGAGGCCGGAGATGGTGGCGGGCAAGGGGGCCTTTTTCTTTAAGGGAATGCGCAGAATCGACCTATTGCCGGACGGTTCTGTTTGGGCGGGTTGGAATTCGTCCACATAGTCGGAGCGATCGGGAAAGAAGGAGAGCTGACCGACCGACGGAGCGGGGGAGAGTGTGAGGGTGAGGATATTTTTGGATTCGGTGGCGGTGACTGAAATATCGGAAACGGAGAGGGGGAGCTCGCGACGAATCTCATCGAAAAGTTTTTTGAGATCGATATTCGGTTTGGGCGAGGCAGGGAGAGTGAGTTGCAGAGAAGCGGAGCCAGGCAGGCACGCCTCTTTACACACGAGCCAATCCACCTCTGCCGTAATGGAAATCTTGGAGGGAAGTGCTTGGCCTGAAGGTGGGGTGAGTTGAACGAGGAGAACGGTTTCTTGCTCATAGCCGTAACTGATGAGGGGAGGGGCGAGAATTTTTTCTGGGAAGGGGAAGAGGAGTTCGCCTGCGGTCCAGCCGGGAGGAAGCTTCCAGGTGACGGATGGGGGCAGACCCGAGTCGCCGGGGTTTTTCCAGTAGATATGCCAACCCGGTACGGGGCGGAAGCGAAGTCCAAGGGTGACGGCTTGACCGGGTTCGATGGGGGTGGGCTCGGCGATGAGGTCGACCGTTACCTGTGGGGTTTGGGCGACGGAACCCGCCAGGAGAGACATGGGTAGGGGCAAGAGGAGAAGGAGAGAGGTGAGGAAGGTGAGAGCTGGGCGGGGCACGAGAGTAGGGTATGCTATTTTAGTCCGATGGAAACGGTTTCTGTACAATTGACTCGGCAGTTGCGGAATTTGCCGCACCGGCCTGGGGTTTATCTTTTTCGGGATCGGTTTCGTCGGGTAATTTATGTGGGAAAAGCGAAGGATTTGCACCGTCGGGTGAGTCAATATTTTCATCCCTCCCGGCGGATGAGTGCCGATTTAAAGACGAAGGCTTTGCTGCAAAGTATTGCCGATTTGGAGACCCACCAGGTGCGTAGTGAGCCGGAGGCGATCTTACTGGAGGGTCGTCTGATCAAGGAGTATCGGCCGCGATACAACGTCAGTTTTCGGGATGATAAGCGTTTTTTGATGGTGCGAGTGGATTTGGATGAGCCGTTTCCCAAATTTCAGACCACGAGGATGAAGACGGAGGATCAGGCCCGTTACTTTGGGCCCTTTGCCCATTCGGGGGCACTACGGCAGACCTTGGCCTTAATGCGAAAAAGATTTGGGTTGCGGTCGTGCCGACCGGAGATTCCGGGGGAGAAGGATTACCGGCACTGTTTGGATCATGTGATTCAAAATTGTAGCGCGCCGTGCGTGGCCAAGGTTTCTCGGGCGGAGTACCACGAGAGAGTGGTGGAGGCGTGCGCCTTTCTGGAGGGGAAGACAGCGGAAATGAAAGAGGATCTGAAGACGGCGATGAAGAAGGCGGCCGAAAGGAAGGATTTTGAAAAAGCGGCCTCTTTGCGGAATCTGGTCGAGGATTTGAAAAAGACGACCCGGCCGGCGCGACGTTTTTTCCGAGATCTACCGAGCACGGTGGTGCCGGAGAGGGATTTGGAGACATTGCGGGATGTCTTGGGGTTGGGAGTCGTGCCGGCCCGAATCGAGTGTTTTGATATTTCGAATATTTCGGACACGCACAGCGTGGCGTCGATGGTGGTGTTTCGGGATGGGCGACCCTCGAAACCCGCCTATCGGCGGTATCGAATTCAGGGGGTGGCGGGTCAAGATGACGTGGGCTGTATGGCGGAGGTGATTCGGCGAAGGTGTGCCCGTTGGGGGCTGGAGGGAGGTGGATCCCCTGATTTAATCGTGGTGGACGGGGGGAAAGGGCAGTTGGGAGCGGCGGTGCGGGAGTTGGGGGCGGCGGGGTGGGCGCAGGTGCCGGCGATTGGGTTGGCCAAGCAGAATGAGGAGATTTTTCGTCCCGGGCGACCGGATCCGATTGTCCTTCCCAAAGAGAGCGGGGCGATTCGGCTTTTACAGAGAGTGCGGGATGAGGCGCATCGTGTTGCGAATGGGTATCACCAGTTACTGATGAAGAAACGAATGGAAATGAGTGAACTGGACTCCATTCCTGGGGTGAGTGGGGTGAGAAAGAGAGCTTTGTTGAAAAAGTTTGGCACGGTGGGGCGGGTGGCCAAGGCAACGGTGGAGGAGTTGGCGGAGGTGGAGGGGGTAGGGGAGAAGGTGGCGGGGGTGATTGCGTCGTATTTCACCAAGACTTGAGGCGGGCAAGTGGGGGGAGTTGTGAAAGAGAAAGTTTTGAGGGATTGGGTGGTGGAAGCAAGAGAGGGGGGGATTTATTTGCCGCAGGTGGATTTGTGGATGGATCCGAAGAGACCCCAGAGGCGTGCGGTGGTGACGCATGCGCACTATGATCATCTGGCGGGGCATCGGGAGATATGGGCCAGCTCGGGTACGGCCAGGTTGTTACAAGAGCGGGTGCCGAAAAGGACGAAGATTCGAGCGATTCCCTTCGGAAAGGCGGTGGCGTTAGGCGATGGGGCCAACTTTACCCTCGTTCCGGCGGGGCATATTTTAGGTTCGGCGATGGTGTGGGTGAAAAGGCGGGTCGGGGGGAAGGAGACGCAATTACTTTATACGGGAGATTTTAAGTTGCGGGGTGGGAAGACAGCGGAGAGGTGTGAACCGAAGCGGGCGGATGTGCTGGTGATGGAGACAACGTTTGGTCGACCGGAGTATCGGTTTCCGGCTGAGGAAAAGGTGGTGGAGGAGATCATTTCCTTTTGTCACCGGGCGGTGAGGGAGGGGAAAGTGCCGATTCTGTTGGGATATGCCTTAGGGAAAAGCCAAGAGATTTTGCAGCGGGTGGGGGCGATTGGGCTGCCTGTTCTGATGGAGCGGGCGGGGCATCGAATGTGTGAGGTGTATCGGGAGTTGGGGCAAAAGCTGCCTGAGGTGGGATGCCTAGGGAAAATTACGGCGGAGAAAGTGGGTGGGCATATTTTGATCGTGCCTCCTTCGATGGCGCGAGGGCAGCGGTTGAAAGTGATCGAGAAGCGGAGCGTGGCGGTGGTGACGGGGTGGGCCTTAGATCGCGGGGCGATTTACCGCTATGGTTGTCAGGAGGCTTTTGCCTTGTCGGATCATGCAGATTACGGCGAGTTGCTGGAGATGGTGGAGAGGGTTGGGCCGAAAGAGGTCAGGACAGTTCATGGATTTGCGCAGGAGTTTGCCATGGATCTGCAGGAGCGAGGTTGGCGGGCGTGGGCGCTGGCTGGAGCGACCCAGATGATGTTACCATTGGGCTTGGAAAAATAAAATCTTCGGCAAGCTGATATTTAAGCTTTTTCGAAAAAACTATTTCGAAGCAGTTTGCCAGACCCCGTTCCAGTCTTGGGGCGGTGGGGTACGATTAAAGGTTGCGATCCGAGTGAGGAATTCGAGTGAGGGGCCATCACTCTTTCGGATGGAGAGGCACTTTTGGAAGGCTTTTTCGGCTTCGGTCCACTTTTGATTGCGGTATAGATCGAGGGCGATGGCGTAGGCGTCGCGCAGTTGGGCGGTGGTGGAGTCGAGTTGGCCGACGGGGGAGAGGAGTTCATAAATGCGGACAGGCTCCGTTTTTCCATAGACGGTGAGGAGATCGATCTCACGGGCTTCCACATCGACTTCGGCCAATCGGTAGCAGTCCTCGTTCACGATGAGATCGGTACCGTAGACTTTGTTCACCCCTTCCAGACGGGAGGCGATGTTAACGGTGTCGCCGATGACGGTGAAGGATTTGGTGGTGGCGGAGCCGATGGTGCCGATCAGGGTGTCCCCAGTGGCCAAGGCCATACGGACATGAAATTTGGGGGTATTTTTGCGCAGCCCGGTGATTTGGGAAATCTCATCCTCAATTTTGGCAAAGGCAGGGCGCATCTCGAGGCAGGCGAGGCAGGCGTCGCGTGCGTGGGATTCCCCTTGGGAAAAAGGGCTGGCCCAAAAGGCCATGACGGCGTCTCCGATAAACTTGTCCACGATGCCATGGTGTTCCCGAATGCAGTGGGTGGCCGCGGTGAAGTAGTGATTGAGAAGGCCGACGGTGTTGTCCGAGGTGAGTTGCTCCCCGATTCCGCTGAAGCCGGCGATATCGGAAAAGAAGATGGTGACTTTTCGGCGTTCGGCGGATTGGCGGAGCTCCCCAGTGTCCGGATTGACGACATTGGCCACGATCCGAGGATCGAGAAATTGGCCAAACGCCTCGCGGAGCTTTTCTTTCGATTTGAGCTGTTCGACCATGGTGTTGAAGGAGGTGGTGAGGTCACCGATCTCATCTTGGGAGGTGACGGGGAGAGGTTCAGAGTATTTGCCGTCGGTGGTCTCATGGAAGGCGGAGGTGAGTCGGCGAAAAGTGGTTTGCAGCCGGCCGGTGATGCCAAGAAAGACAAAGAATCCCAGCCCGCCGGCGAAGGCAAAGAGAATTAAGTTGGCCCGGATAATATGGTGAATATTTTGGTCTGTTTCTAAGATTGAGTTGGCGGTGAGCTCGGTGGCTTTGACCCGAAGAAATTCAAAGACAGGGTTGAGCTCCTCATATTCCCCAAGGAGGGAAAGTGCTTTGTTGGCCTCTGCCGTTTTCGCGTCGAGACCGTAAACCACGGCTTCCAAGGCGACGCGCATGAATCCTTGGGTTTGGGATTCGAGGGTCTGGATGGTTCCGATGAGGCGGGCCATGGCGAGACGGTCATGAAGGTCGTTGCGGGGATCATTGCTGCCTTTCTCAGCCAAGTTTTTGGACTGTTCGAAAATTCGATCTACTTCCGCCATTAATTCTTTGGCTCTCTCATGTC
>LIBO01000091.1 GCA_001438005.1 Verrucomicrobia subdivision 6 bacterium BACL9 MAG-120507-bin52
GGAGTGCCTCTTGGGGGGTGCGGGAAGCCTCCCACTTCCATCCCACGATCTTGGCCTGAGGTGCCTTTTGGCGAAGAAGGGGGAGAATCCTGGAGCAAGGACGTAGCTGAATATGAATGGAGGGTAAGGAGCCGGGCCATTTCCTCGATTCCAAGGGTTGATGATTTGCGTCGGTGGCTTGATCAAATTCGTAATCGGGAAGGGCGGCAGGGAGAAGAATTGCGTGGAAATGAGTGAGGTCAGTCTGGCCGATCAATCCGATTAGATCGGCGAGCGTGAAAAAGCGATGCTTAAAGGATAGATGAGGGGGAAGGGGGTAGTTGGCCCCCTGACCAAGCCAAAGCTCGGTGCTAAAACCTGAGGATTGAAGCTGATCGGTAACGAGAACACCGGTTTGCCCCGTGGAGTGATTCAAGATAGAGCGAGCCTGATCGAGTGGGGTGCTGGTTGGACCCGCGATCACAAGTGCTTTCACCCCTCTCTTCTACCCCAAAAGCTTGGGCGGAGAAAACATCAGGCTTGCACAAGGGGAGCAGAGAGTGGAAACCGATAGGTGACGTATGAGTTATAGTGGATTCCATCTAGCCTTTAATCTTCCTCTCCTTCTGATCCTATTCTTTCTTTCGGGTAAAGGGTTTTGGCCAGGGGAGGTCATCGCCGCGATGGTTGCGATTTTAGGAATCGTGGTTGCGTTTACCTCTCCTTGGGACAACTGGGCGGTGGCTCAGGGAATCTGGGATTTTCCATCGGAAAGGATTCGATTTCGAATTGGCAAGCTACCGGTGGAGGAGTACGCCTTTTTCATTATTCAGTCCATGCAGGTCATGATGTTGAGCTGGGCTTTTTTGGGTTGGGTTGAGCCACCCCCAGCGGCCCCCATGCCTCGGTGGATCGGGGAACCTGAGGTTTTACGACAGCTGGGTATTCTTTTGGTGGCTTGGATCGCTCTTGGGGTGCTGCTGAAAGAGTGGCCGAATCGGGAGCGCCGCATTCACTACTCTTGGCATCTTTTTTTCTGGTTTCTACCTGTCATCCTCATTCAGTGGATCGTAGCGGGACCGATGCTTTGGGCGTACTCTTGGCACGTTTTAGTGCCAACTTTGGCCGTAGGCACCTATCTTTGCCTAGCCGATTGGTATGCGATTGGAAAAGGGATTTGGTTTTTCGATGAGAAACAGATCACGGGTTGGAAGATTGGTGGGGTGATGCCATGGGAAGAGGCGGCTTTTTTTTACATCACCAGCTTCCTCGTGGCCCAAACTTTCCTGATTTTACTACCCGCTCACTTGAGATAGCAGGCCTTAGCCTTGTCTGAGGTTCGGATCTATTGCTTCGGCTCGTTGCCGGGCTTCCACTTAATGTTGCAACCGAGACTCGGGATTTGGGGGGAAGGAATGGGTTGGTGAGAGACGATTGCCTGGAGGACGGCTCGCAAATCGTCGCCGGTTGCCACCGTGTCGCTTTTGGGGCGAGTAGAGTCAAACTGTCCTGCGTAGACCAGTTTCCCGTCCTGACTGATGACGAAAATATCAGGGGTGCAGGCGGCATGCCAAGCATGGGCCACGGCTTGGGAGGCGTCGATGAGGTAGGGAAAGGTCCAGCCACCCGCTTGAGCAAAGGCAGGCATTTTTCCGGGTGCGTCTTCTGGGTACTGGGCAAAATCGTTCGAGTTAATCGCCACAAAGGAAATTCCTTTCGCAAGGTACTCCGATGCGAGCCGGCCCAGTGAATCCCGAATATGCACTACGTAGGGACAGTGATTGCAGGCAAATACGATCACCATCGGTTTTCCCCCAGCGCAATCTGGCTTGGACCACGTTTTGCCAGTCGCGTCAGGCAGTGAAAAATCAGGGGTAGGACCACCTAAAATCAATCTTTGGGTTGAAGCAGTTCGGGCCATGGTTATTTGATGGTGGTCGTGGTGGTGTCGCGATCCTTCGCGATGGTGACCTTTTGGTGGGTCGATTGAAAGTTAAGCCAATCCCTCATGATATTGAGCGACTCGCCAAGCTCGTAGGCCTCCGCGAGGTCAACTGCGTCGGTGATTCCCTCAGTATCACCGTCGGCTGACTCTTGGAGTGTGGGTTTCTTCTTTTTGGGATCTTTGTCGGAAAGTATTACACCTTTTTTGTCGTCGATAACGAGGCGCGCTTTCGGCTCCGACAGTTTTTGCAGCCGTTCTTCAATCTTCTTTCTTTGATCATTTCGCTCATCTTCAGCTTTCTTTTCCGCAAGACGACTGGCCTCGTTCAGCGAGATTTTGCCCGATTCAATGCGGGAACGGACTTTTTCGATGTCCGCTTTTAAAAAATCCATATCACGATCGGAGGCAATTCGCTCTTTCGATTTTTCCTCCAAAATACTTTTCAGAGTTGGGTCCATTTTATTTTTCATAAATCGGCTCGGTCCAATCTCGTCCCAGGGCAGGGCATTCGGTAAGTCCGCTTCGCCAATCTTCATAAAGTCGAGAGGGGAGGGAATTGAGATATCAGGAATGACTCCCCGGTTTTGGGTGGAGTGTCCATTCGGTAGATAAAACTTCTGGATGGTCAGCTTCACCGCCCCCGCCTGAGGTTGTGCTTTTTCATTTCCTTGCTTGAGGAAACGTCCGAGCTCGACAACCGCTTGCACGGTCCCTTTGCCGTGGGTGCTTTTCTCTCCGACCACAAGGGCCCGGCCATAATTTTGAAGTGCACCAGCGGCGATTTCAGACGCCGAGGCACTTCTCCGGCCGGTCAGGACCAGAAGGGGGCCTTGGTAAAGAGAACCTGGAACGTCATCGGTTCTTTGAATGACTGTGCCTTTGTTATCCCGTACCTGCACCACCGGCCCTTGATCAATGAAGAGCCCCGTCAAGGTGACCGCTTCATCCAGAAGACCACCCCCATTTTTGCGCAGATCCAGAATTACGCCGTCGACGTTCGCCTGATTCAGCTTTTTTAAAAGAACCTCCACATCCTTGGAGGTGGAGCGAGGCTTGGCGCCATTCCCGCTCAAGGCTGCCGCTGTGCCACCGACTTCACCGTAAAAGCTAGGCAAGTCGATCACCCCAATTCTCCAGGAGTCTGGGTTGGCCGGCGGGATCTGGGTGGCGAGGGGAGTGGCGGGCGAAGACTCTTTCGCTTCTTTATTTTGAATGGAACCCAAAACCTTGCCCCACCAAGGCTCGGAACGTTGAGCCGAGCTGGGGTTTCTTTCGATTGGCGCGATCGTGGTTTGCGACGAGAGGTGGGGTTTGGGAATGTCATACACGTTGGCGGTGGCTTGCTGGGCGGCCAACTTCACCTCGTCCCTTGTAATTTGAATTACCCTCTGCTCTCCAGCATTGCTACCGGCTGGTATGACTTGTAACCGGACTAAGGTGTTCTTCGGGCCACGGATTTTCTTAACCGCGTTTCGCAGTTTCATATCCACGATGTCATCAAATGAGTTCTCGCCCTGTGCCACACCAATGATCTTATCGCCCACTTTGAGCCGACCGTCTAAATCGGCCGGGCCACCCGGCACCAGCTCCTTAATCACGCAGTATCCATCCTCGGAGGAGAGAACTGCCCCAATGCCACAGAGCGCTAGCTTAATGCCGATGGAGAAGTCGGCCAGGGTGTCCGCGCTCATGTAGGTGGAGTGCGGATCGTACAGACTGGCGAGTGCCGTGAGGTAGAGCTGAAGGATCTCTTCGTTATCGTAATCCTCCAAATTTTTGATCAGTCGGTCATATCGCTTGGTGACGGTGGTAACGGGGTCCTCGTCGGTCTTTTTCTTTTCTTTGGTTGCTTTTGCATTGGGGGCGAGTTTTTCACGGAGCATGTCAAATTTGAGTCTTCGCTCCCACAACTCATCCGCCGCGGCCGAATCTTTGGGCCAACCCACCTTCGTGCGGTCGATCTCGTAACTTTGGTCGGAAGAGAAATCGAATGGCAGTAAAAGCCGCTTCTTGATTGTGGCTAATCGGTCCCGGACCCGGTCGCTGAAACCCGCGAATATTTCATAAGCCGGCATGGTATTACCCTGCTGGGTGAGTTGAGCGAGTTGCGGGGCGTACGTATTTTGGTAAGCGATGAGGTCACTTTCCAGAAAAAAGGCGTGATTGTAGTCAAGCGACTCCATGTAGGTCTTAATCCAATCTTTCGCATTTTCTTCCGTTAACGGTTTGCCGGCAAAGTGGTGATCCTGCAGAAGTTTTTGGACAAGAATGGCAGTTGCCGGGGAGCCAGCCCCTGGCCGCATACCCTCCGCTGGAAGAGCAAGGGTGGACCCGAAAAGAAGGGCCAAACCAAGGAGGCGTGTCGAACGATGAATCATGATTGAATCATAGCTTGATCGGCAAGATTTGCACCTCTGCACCCAACTTTTTTCGAGAGCCTTGTTAGAACTCGCTCAACAGTGGCCTAACTTTCGTATAAGTAATTACTGGGCAATGCTATACACACTTACAAGGCCATGTGTTTTACTAGCCGGACGACCTCAGCGGTATGGCGTCGCGATACGGGCAAAACAGATTCATCACTCATGGTAATCTGCACGGTGCCACTATTTTTTCGTTCCCATCCCTTGATTTGCTGGCCGGCGACCCAGCATCCCCTGGATAAGCGAATGAGGGCATGATTTGGGAATTGGCGAACGATCAGCCGCAAGGAGGAACGCACCACTCCTCTACCCGAAGATGTATGGAGGACAACATAGTTTCCCATTGATTGAATTTGATAAATATCGTCCAACTCGAGAAGAGCTTGTTTTCCCGAAATCTCGGCCAGGATTTTTGCCGAATGTTGTTTCCTTTTGATTGGGCCCAATTGTTTTTTAGCGCGTTGAATCGAAGTGCGCAGTCGAGCCAATTGCACCGGTTTCATCAGATAGTCGGTAATCCCGCGCTCAAATCCAGTAACGGCGTATTGGGTGAAGGCGGTCACGGCGATGACCGACCCGGAGAATTGAACCCGGGAAAGAAGGTCAAACCCGTTTTCATGAGCCAAAGCAAGATCGAGAAAAATCAGATCGACAGGAAATCTGGTCAGTATTTTTTGCGCTTGGGTAAGGGACTCAGCCTCGCCGACGATGCGTACTTCCGCAATGCGAGAAAGCAGGTCGCGCAGATCTTGGCGACAAAGCGGCTCGTCATCGATCAAGAGAGTTTGGAGAGATTTCACTTGATGTTGAATCAGGTTTGAATCTCGACTCTCGCGGCAA
>LIBO01000092.1 GCA_001438005.1 Verrucomicrobia subdivision 6 bacterium BACL9 MAG-120507-bin52
GCGACCGCGGTGACAGATGATCCGCATTGGAAAAAGTATTCGGTGAAGCTACGTTGGTAGGTGCGTCGCGCTGTTAGCTCAACTGGATAGAGCATCTGACTTCGGATCAGAAGGCTAGAGGTTCAAATCCTCTACGGCGCAGAGTGTTTACCGTTCCATCGATCGGCGATGAGATAAGGCCTGGCCGAGGGTGATTGAGTCAACAAATTCCAGACCGGAACCCGCCGCCACTCCGGTGGCGAGGCGGGTAATTTTGACCCCCAGCGGAGCGAGCTCTTTGGCGAGATAGATGGCGGTGGTTTCTCCGCGCGCATCGGTGCCAAAACCGAGGATGACTTCTTTGGCCTGATTCTTTTTCGCCACGGCGATCAGGCTCGGAATCCGAAGCTCATCGGGCCCGATCCCATCGAGGGGAGAAAGGAGGCCCCCGAGGACGTGGTATTTACCTCGAAAGACTCCGCATCGTTCAAAGTTGAGCACATCGGGAGCATGTTCGACCACGCAGAGGAGGGAGCAGTCGCGATTCTTATCCCGGCAGATTTCGCAAAGGTCATCTTCGGAAAAAAAACCACACTCTGGGCACGGCTTGATCTGGGCCTTGGCTTGTTGGACGGCGTGGGCGAGGTCTTCGGAAGCTCCGAGGGGGGCAGAGAGAAGGTGGAGAGCGAGTCGTTCGGCCGAGCGGGGGCCAATGCCAGGGAGCTTGCGAAGGGAGGCAACGAGGCGAAGAGCCGCGGGAGGGTAGTCGGCCATCAACGATCGACGATCCGGGCATCAAAGTTTTTCATGGCGGCTTTGATGGCGGGGTCGTTGAGAAAGGTTTCTTTGCTCGCAGCGGTGGCCGTTGGGGTCGAGGACTTGGCGAAAGGTGTTTTGGCGGCGGATGGGCGAGGAAGTTCGCTGGGGGTGGTGACGGGAGCAGGCGAGAGAGCAGGTCGTGAGGCGGCGGACTCGGCCCGCGTCTCGGCCCCAGGGACAGCTAGTTTCTTCAGGATCGTTTCGAGGCTGACGCGTTCGCGCATTTCACAAAGGCGCAGGATGAGGATTTCGAGGGCAACCTCGCGTGCGAGCGACAAGCGGAGGTGATGTTCCGACTCTAAAAGTTGCTCTAAGAGGGAGATAAGGTGGGCTTTGTCGGGAGGATTGCCCAACGAGAGTAAGGTCTGCTTTTCGGTTTTCCCAAGTTCCGCTTCGGCCTCGGCGGGGGCGATTTGCAGGAGGAGAAGATTACGGAGGTGGCGGGCCAGATCTTGGGCGATGCGAATGGGGTCCCGGTGACGGGCACGGAATTCGTGCAGCTTGCCCAACGCGGCCGTGCTGTCTCCCGCCAAGACGGCGGAGGCGAGGGCACGGGTTTCAATCGGGCCGGCGAGGCCAAAGACCTCTAAGACATGGTCGAGGGTGATGGCTTTTCCGGCAAAGCTGACCAGCTGTTCGAGGGCGGACTCGGCATCCCGCAGACCGCCTTCGGCCTGACGGGCCAAAAGAACGAGGGCTTCATCGGAGATTTTCATTTTCTCGGCATCGGCAATTTTGCGCAGGTGAGAGCAGATGAGGGGATCGGAGATGCGGCGCAGATCAAACCGCTGGCAACGGGAGAGAATGGTGGCGGGGAGTTTTTGGACTTCGGTCGTGGCGAAAATAAATTTTACGTGAGCGGGAGGTTCTTCGAGGGTTTTGAGGAGGGCATTGAAGGACTCGTTGGTCAACATGTGGACTTCGTCGATGATGTAGATTTTAAATTTTCCGCGGGCGGGGGCATAGGGGACTCCCTCGCGCAGCTCCTTGATGCTGTCGATCCCGCGGTTGGAGGCACCATCGATTTCGAGGACATCGAGGCTGCGCCCCTCTTCAATCTCCTTACAGATATCGTCGTCGGGGTTGAAATCGGCCTTGGGGCCGTTCGGGCAGTTGAGAGCTTTGGCGAGGATGCGGGCGGTGGAGGTTTTGCCAATGCCACGGGGACCAACAAAGAGAAAGGCGTGGGCCAGCCTACCTTCGGCGATGGAGTTGGAGAGAGTGCGTACGACATGTTCTTGTCCGACCAGTTCGGCAAAGGTGCGGGGGCGATACTTTCGGGCGAGAACGAGATAACCCATAGGTCATCAGAATAGGTAAGAGAGGGGGGTGGGCAAGGCTGGGAGGCGAAGGAATTCACAATTGACGGCGGGAGGTTTCTTTTTTATGCTATTCAGTTCCAGTGAGAACCATTTCTGCAAAAGCTAAGGATGTCGCCCGGCGGTGGTATCTGATCGACGCCGATAAACAGGTAGTGGGTCAGGTGGCGGTACAGGCGGCGAACATTATTCGGGGTAAAAACAAACCCATCTTCACTCCGCACGTCGACACGGGAGATCACGTCATCGTGATCAATGCGGCCAAGGCGGTCTTTACGGGTAAAAAAGAGACGATGAAGAGCTATATGTCCTTTTCTGGTTATATTGGCGGGCACAAATCGGAGACGGTGCAGGCGCGGCGGGCACGGCGGCCGGAGTTGCTCATTCAATCTGCGGTCAAGGGTATGGTGATGCATAATCGGTTGGGCCGGGTGATTTTGAAGAAGTTATTTGTCTATGGCGGGGCGGATCACCCCCATGTGGCGCAGCAGCCGGAAAAAGTGGAGGTCCGCAAGCGCGGGTAAGAAAAATGAGCGAAGATTATATTGGGATTGGCCGGAGAAAAACCGCGGTGGCGCAAGCCTCGATCAAGCGGGGGACTGGGGTGATTACGGTGAACGGGCGGGCTTTTGAGGAATATTTTCCGATTCCCTTTCGGCGGATTGAGCTGATGAAGCCTTTGGTGACAATCAAGGAAGAGAGGAAGTTTGATGTACGGATTCGGACGAGTGGGGGTGGGCTGACGGGACAGGCCGGGGCGGCCAGCCTCGCGATTGCCCGGGCGCTGAACAAGTGCTCCCCGAATTTCAGGAGTCCTTTGAAGAAGGCTGGATTGATGACCCGTGATCCCCGCAAGCGGGAACGAAAGAAGCCGGGTCAACCGGGAGCGCGGAAACGCTTCCAGTTCTCGAAACGCTGATCCTTTGAGTTGTTCACCGATCGGCGTTTTTTGGCCGGTTGGGAGTGGATATCCAAGTTCCCACGGCCTTATTGTGCCGTCTCCATGAAATCACCTGTCTCCATCGCCATTTTGGGTGCATCCGGGTACACCGGCGAAGAGCTCGTGCGCATTTGTGTCCGGCACCCGGGTATGAAGGTGGCGGCGATCACCTCGCGGCAGATGAAAGGCAAAACCTTAGAGGAGGCGTTGGCCATCGGTGGGACGGCCGGTGCGATTGCGTTTGAGGATTTAGCCACCGCTGAGGTGGCGAAGAGGGCGGAGGTATTTTTTTTAGCCCTGCCGCATGGAGTCGCGGCGGCGATTGGGGGGGAGCTACGAAATCTAGGGAAAAGAGTTTTTGATTTGAGTGCCGATTTTCGGCTGAAGAGTGCTGAGCTCTATGAGAAGACCTATGGCGCCAAGCATCCTGAACCAAAACGGTTGGAGGAGGCGGTCTATGGGTTGCCGGAGTTGAATCGGGTCAAGATCGCCAAGGCGGATCTGGTGGCGTGCCCGGGCTGTTATCCGACCACGGCGATTTTGGGGTTGGCGCCCGCGATACGGTCGGGGCTGGTGACGGGGGAGGGAATGGTCATCTCATCGATGAGTGGGGTATCGGGTGCGGGCAAGAAAGTGGAGGCAGGCTATCTTTTTGCGGAGTGTAATGAGAATTTGAAGGCGTACGGCCTTCCGCATCATCGGCATCGGCCGGAAATTGAGCAGGAGTTGTCCACTTTGGCAGGCAGTGCGGTCCGGGTTTCGTTTCTGCCACACTTGGCTCCATTGAATCGGGGAATGTTAACCACGATTTCGTTTCCGCTGGTCAAAGGGACGAGGGCAGAGGCTTTGGAGAAGGTGTATCGGAGTTTTTATGAGAAGGAGCAGGCGGTACGGGTTTTATCGGGGGACGCTTTGCCCGAGACAAAAAGAGTGATGGGAAGGCACGGGGCGGAGATGGCGGTACGGGTGGATGAGTGGACGGGGCGGGCCATTGTGGTGGTGGCGATCGACAATTTAGGAAAGGGCGCGGCGGGTCAGGCGGTGCAGTGCTTTAATATCCGGCACGGATTGCCGGAGGGGGAGGGGTTGGACTGGTGAGTCAAAGCTTTTCCTGGGTGCGGGGTGGGAATGTGACGTCGGCAAAAAGTTTTCTGTCGGCGGGGATTCATGCCGGCATCAAGCCGGGCAAGGAAAAGGATATGGCGCTACTGGTTTCGATCTTGCCGGCGGCGGTGGCGGGGGCCTTTACCACGAATCAGGTGAAGGCAGGGCCGGTGCGGGTGAGTCAGGAGCACCTGAAGGGTGGGGTCGCCCGGGCGATCATTTTGAATAGTGGAAATGCAAATGCCTGCACGGGGGTCAGGGGAATTGCGGATGCAAAGCGCATGACGGCGGCGACGGCCGCTGGGTTGAAGTGCAAGCCGCAAGAGGTTTTGGTCTGTTCGACGGGCCGGATTGGCCAGCTGTTGCCGATTCGCAAAGTTTTGCGGGGGATTGCGCAGTGCGTCCGAGTTTTGCAACCGCATCGGGGTTCGGTGGCAGCGCGGGCGATTATGACCTCAGACACCGTGAGGAAAGAGGCGGCGGTGCGGCTGAGTCTGGGAGGCAGGAGGGTGACGATTGGGGCGATGGCGAAGGGGGCGGGGATGATTCATCCGAATATGGCGACGATGCTGTGCGTGGTGACGACCGATGCGGCGGTGGATCGAAAAACATTGGAGAGAGTGACGAGCGAGGCGGTGGAGCAAAGTTTTAATCGAATCAGTGTGGATGGGGATATGAGTACGAATGACACGGTCTTGGTTTTAGCGAACGGGGCGGCCGGAAATACCCCCTTAAAGAGTTACGACAGTGATCTGGGTAAATTCAGCGCGGCTTTAAAAGGATTGATGCAGGAGATGGCGAAAAAGATCGTGGGGGATGGGGAGGGGATGACGCGGGTGATGGAACTAACGGTGCATGGGGCGAGCACCGAGGCGGATGCAAAAAAGATGGCGGAGGCGGTGGCGCGGTCGCCGCTGGTGAAGACGTCGTGGACGGGGGGAGATCCGAATTGGGGAAGAATCATGGGGGCGATTGGGGCATCGGGGGCAAGAATGAGGGAGGAGTTAGTCGAT
>LIBO01000093.1 GCA_001438005.1 Verrucomicrobia subdivision 6 bacterium BACL9 MAG-120507-bin52
CCAAGCCGCCGCCTCGCCAAAGGCGCAGATGGTCCTGCCCGCAATCCGATCCGCCACATCCTTGAGTAAGGCGGGGTCTTCGTCCCGACCGTGCCCTTCCGCCACGCGACTGAGAATTTTTTTCAGCCAAAGCACCCCCTCCCGACACGGCGTACACTGACCACACGACTCGTGCGCATAGAAGGTGGAGATGTTGGCCAAACACTCCACCATGTCCCGCGAATCATCCATTACGATGACTCCACCCGAGCCCGCCATACTTCCGGCCGCCGCCAAGCTGTCGAAATCCATGCGCAAATCTTCCAGCTTCACCTCTCGGTCAACCAGATTACCCTGCGAGTCTTTCTCTTTGATTTTATAAACCTCCCCCGCGCGCAAAACCTTGGCGGAAGATCCACCAGGAATCACGGCCTTCAGCTTCCTTCCATTGGGAATGCCACCACAAACATCGTGGATCAACTGACCGAGCGTCACTGCACCACAAGGAAACTCGTAATAACCGGGCTTAACCACATCTCCGCTGACACAAAGCAATCGTGTGCCCGTGTTATTGGGGCGTCCAATCTTGGCGTAAGCATCCCCGCCCATTTCGACAATATGTTTCACGTTGCAAAGGGTCTCCACGTTGTTGACGATCGTCGGGCACATGTAGAGCCCCAATACCGCGGGAAAATAAGGGGGTTTGATTCTGGGATAGGCTCTTTTTCCCTCCAGAGACTCGATCAGGCCCGTTTCCTCCCCGCAAATGTAGGCACCCGCCCCACGATGAACGTGAATCTCTAAATCGTACCCACTCTTGAGAATATTCTTTCCTAGAAAACCTGCGCCTTTGGCTTCGGCCAATGCTTTTTCGAGAATCTTCCACCCCTCGGTGAACTCACAACGAATGTAGAGGTAGGCCAACTTCACCCCATTGGCGAAGCAACTCAGAATCATTCCCTCAATCAGTTGGTGCGGATCTTTGTAAATAATCTGTCGATCCTTAAAGGTCCCCGGTTCCGACTCATCCGCATTACAGATGAGATAGATCGGCTTGGTAGCTTTGGCCGGATCGATAAAGCTCCACTTTGTTCCCGTCGGGAATCCTGCGCCCCCTCGCCCTCTCAATTGGCTTTTTTTGACCTCTTCCCGGATGGCCGGTCCGCCCATGGCCAACCCCTTCTTCAAAATCTCATAGCCACCATGCTTCTGATAGCAGGCGATATCCCGCGTGTAACCAGGGGCATCAATATTCTTAAAAATCAGCCGATGTTCAAGGAAAGCCATAGGTCCTCCCTACTTGCAACCTGCGACCAGCTCAGTCGCACGTTTTTCGTCTACTTTTTCATAAAATTCGTCATTTCGTAAAACGACGGGGGCGGTTCCGCATGACGCCAGGCACTCCGAATACTCTAAGGAAAACCTTCCGTCTTCGCTGATCATCGCGCCCTCATGTCCGTCCGCTTTTAGATTCATTAGCTTCTGCAGCGCGGCAAAAGTCTTTCCCGACCCACCCAGAGCGCACGGCAGGGTCCGGCAAACACGGAAGTGGAACTTGCCAAAGGGCTGCTGCCGGAACCATGGGTAAAACGTCACCAGCTCTAATACTTGAATCTCTTGCAAAGACAACTTGTGGGCAATCCACTCCACCCCGCGTGGCCCAATGTAACCGAAGGTCTCTTGCCAAAGGTGCAGAAGCGGCAGCACCGCACTCCGTTTCGATATGGGGTAGCGCGAAACCAGCTCGTCCGCCTGCTTTTCGAGCGCGGGCGTGATTTCCCCTTTCTCCGCGCCGACGCAACTTTCCGTTCCGGCATGTAAGGGCACACTCACCGGTCGCACTCCCCCATGACAAAGTCAAAGCTGCCCAAGATGGCCGGCACATCGCTGACCGTATGACCCGGCAAAAGATGATTGAGGATGCTCAAATTACAAAATGAGGGGGCGCGGATTTTGAGGCGATGAGGCACGCCACCACCCCGACTGTTCAAATAGAACCCCAGCTCCCCTTTCGGATTCTCCGCCCCAAAGTAAACCTCGCCCACGGGCGCGTCCGGCCCTTGCGTCACCACCAAGAACTGATGAATCAACTCCTCCATCTTGGTCAAAACCTTGTCTTTCGCTGGAAGAACGTTTTTGGGATCGTGAATCTGCCATGCGCCGCCCGGCATTTTGGCAACCGCCTGCCGCAAAATGAGAATGCTCTGTCTCATCTCCTCCATCCGCACGGCAAATCGATCGTAACAGTCCCCCGTCGAGCCCACCGGCACCTCAAAATCGTAGGTTTCATAACCTAAGTACGGGAACGCGCGTCGCACATCGTAGGGATTGCCCGATCCGCGCAGGTTGGGACCCGTCAGACCGTAGTCCAGCGCTACGTCGTCCGGAATAACTCCAATATCCTTCGTCCGATCCACAAAAATCCGATTTCGATTCAACATGGAACCAAACTCATCCAGCCGACCTGGGAATTGGGCGCAGAATTCGGTCACTCCCTCCAGAAATCCGGGAGGAATATCCCGAGTCTGGCCGCCCACCCGGGTGAAGCTGGTGGTGAAACGCGCTCCCGTCAGCAGCTCGATCAAGTTGTAGATCTTTTCCCTCTCCGTAAAGGTGTAGAGAAACATCGTCATCGCGCCCACATCCATCGCGAAAGCCCCCAAGCCGAGAAGGTGGGCGGAGATCCGGGCGAGCTCACAACAAATCACTCGGGTGACCTTGGCTCGGGGGGGCAATTCGAATCCCATTAGTTTCTCCACGGCACAGGCATAGGCCACGTTGTTGGCTAGTGGGGCCATATAGTCGAGCCGATCGGTGTACGGGACGAATTGATTCCAGTTCATGTTCTCCGCAATTTTCTCATCCCCTCGGTGTAAATATCCCACATCGGTATCCACTTTCGTAATCACCTCCCCATCCAGTTCTAGCACGAGGCGGAGCACCCCGTGGGTACTGGGATGGGAGGGCCCAATATTCAGAACCATTTTTTCACCCACCTCCTCCATCTCCGCCGTCTTGGCTAGAGTGTCGCCGTACTCGAGCGTGGTCGTGCTCACAGATTCCTCTCCTCCGCGGGATGGGCCCGCGGCTCGCGATCCTGCGTTAAGGACGCGGAGTTGGTCACAAATGGACCGCCCTCCAGCGGGGCCTTGGCCGTAAAGGCGATATCGGGCATCTCCGTCGGCAACCCCGCCAATGGAAAATCTTTGCGGAGGGGGTGATGGGGATAACCCTCCCACATAAGAATACGACGCAAATCGGGGTGATTCGAAAAACGGACCCCCACCATGTCCCACGCCTCCCTCTCATGCCACTCGGCCGTTTTCCAAATAGAGCAGACGGATGGCAATGAGTCACCCTCCCCGACTTTGGTTTTGATGCGAAGATGCTTTTTGCGTTTTAAATCGCACAGCTCATAAACCACTTCGAATCGAGGATCCTCCCCGTAGTTGTCGACTGCGGTCAGGTCGACCAGGTAAGTGAATCCCTTGGCTTTCAGGGCCGCCATCTGTGCGGGAATCAAGTCCTTGGGAACTTCCCAACTTGTCTCCCCTCGAAACTCGGGCAGAGCCTGAGTCCCAGGGAGAAATTCCTCCAATGGAGCGGCCAAACCCATACTCATGCCGCCTGTTTTTGTCCCACGACCACACCGCGACTATGGGCAATCTTATCCTGCAGTTTCATTAACCCCTCCAGAACCGCCTCGGGGCGAGGAGGACACCCTGAAATATAGACGTCCACCGGGATCAGGTGGTCGATTCCTTGGAGCACGGCGTAACTGCGATACATCCCTCCCGTGCTCGCGCAGGCCCCCATGGCGATGCACCACTTCGGCTCGGCCATCTGGTCCCAAACCCGCTTCGTCGCGAGGGCCATTTTATAAGTCACCGTTCCCGCCACGATCATCAAATCCGATTGGCGTGGAGAAAAACGCATCACTTCTGCCCCAAAGCGAGCAATGTCAAAGCGACTGGAAGCGGAGGCCATCAGCTCGATCGCGCAGCAGGCGAGGCCCATCGGCATCGGCCACAGAGAATTTTTGCGCATCCAATTCACGGCGGCGTCGAGGGTGGTCAAAACCACATTCCCTTCCACCTTCGAGTTATAGCCAAGTTCGCTGGTGCTCATCGACATAGGTGAAGCTAGTCACGGTTTTTCGCAGGGCAAGACCCGTGGGATAAGAATCAGTCTCGCTTGACCCCTCTATTAAGTCTCTGCATCCAAGAGGGATGACATTTGCCGTGCTCGATATGGGGGCGCCCCCACCCCCTTGGATCCTAGCTCCCTTCGTCCTGCTTCTGGTGGGTATAGCCATGGGGCCTCTTCTCACCCCAAAGTTGTGGCATCAGGGATACCATATCTTCAGCGTTTGTTTGACCGCAGTTGTGGTGACTTACTATCTCCTGGGCCGTCGGCAACCTGCTCCACTGCTTCACTCGCTGCAAGAGTACATCAGCTTTATGGCCTTGATTGGCTCTCTCTTTGTGATCACGGGGGGAATCCACGTAAGGGTGGCGGGCGAGGCCACGCCCTTGCGCAACATGATCTTTCTCGCCCTTGGGGGGATTCTGGCCAATTTTCTCGGCACGACCGGAGCAGCCATGCTCCTGATTCGCCCCTGGATTCGAATGAACAAGTATCGCATCACCGGCTTTCACATCGTCTTTTTCATTTTTATTGTCGCGAATGTGGGTGGATGCCTGACCCCCATCGGCGACCCACCCCTCTTTTTAGGCTACTTACGCGGCGTTCCCTTTTTCTGGACCCTGACCCACCTCTGGGCGGATTGGCTAATCGTTACAGGTCTGCTTTTGGTCGCCTTTTACTTTTTTGATTTACAGAACTTTCGTCGTGCACCCCAAGCCGTCCGCGAAAAGGAGACGGCCGTTGAAACTTTTCGCATCGATGGACTTCGAAACTGCGGGTTCGTCCTAGTGGTGATTGCCGCAGTTCTGCTACGAGGGGCGGGCGCTCCTTGGGGGGTGCCGGAGGCCATCATGGGCATCGCCGCCTGGATTTCACATCGCCTCACCGACCCGGTGATTCGAGAACGAAACGATTTCTCGTTGGAGCCCATCCGGGAGGTCGGCTGGCTCTTCCTGGGAATCTTTGCCACCCTTGTCCCAGTCATCCACA
>LIBO01000094.1 GCA_001438005.1 Verrucomicrobia subdivision 6 bacterium BACL9 MAG-120507-bin52
CTGATTCCAAGAAACCGCTCTACGTCATCCATTGTTTTGATGCTTGTGTCCAAGTACTCAATAAAGAAGGCAAGGCTCAACCCGAGAATTAGCCCTACCACCATGCTGAGAGCCAAATTGAGCTTAAGGTTGGGCTTCACGGGTCGAACTCCAGGCTCAGCACGATTCACCACTTGGACGGGCCTCGTTTCGATACGTGACTCTACCGACTGCTGACGATAGCGAGACGTTAGAACCTCAAGCAGTTGGCTCTGCGTTTCAAAGTCGCGCCGGGCCTCATTGTAAGGAGCAAGTCGGTCACTGCGATCCGCGCGAAGTTGCCCCCTCAACTCAGTGACCTCCTTCTCCATACTCTCAACACGCGCTTGAGCCACACTGAGATCAATGGAAAGCGCCCGACGAATTCCCGTAACCAGCTTATTCAATTGGTCTCGTCTCTCCGAGACCGCCTTTATCGCCGCTTGCATTTCAGGGTGCTTTTTCCCGTAACCCTGCTTTTGCATGGAGGCCACCATTTGTAGCGCCTGCAAATACTGCTGCTTGGTCAAAGCGGTTGTACTGTCCTCCAGTTGGAGGGCGGGCAAGGTGGACTCCAGCTGCTCGATCGTCAGGTCCGCGACCTTTTCGAGACGTACCTTTCTGGAAATCATGTCCGAACGGAGCTCACTTAAAGCCGTCTCTTTTCGTTGAATCTCCATATCGGAAAGCGTGGTCGATTGCACTTGGGCACTTGCCCCAGGCAGCTCATCGATCTTTAGATCGCGCCGCAATGTTTCAATCTTTGCCGCTGCCTCGTTGACTAACTTCTTCTGCTTTTGAACCTCGCCGTCCAGCACCTTTAGACCCGAATCGCTCCTGCTGGTGATTTCATTCCGCCGAAACTCCTCGTACGCGTCGGTAATTGTGTTGGCGTAAAGAGCTGCCTCCTCTGGGTTCGTGCTCTGGCATACCACCTCGATCAGCTTGGTATTTCGAAAAGGGCGAACCTCTAAAGTGTTTTTTCGAAAAATCATGAAGGCTTGGTCATCGTTGATCGAGCCTTCAGGTAAATCCATCGATTTACACAGGCGAGATGCCACCCCCAACTGCGTGATCACGGGGTAGAGGACTTTTTTGCTCTGAATTAACTCGAACTCGGTTTGAAAGAAAACAGGATCGAAACCTTCAAAAGAGTTTTGGAAAACCTGCAAATCACGGTTTTCTTTTTCCACCCGTAGCACCGCTGAGGATTCATAGATTTTGGGTTGAAGTTTAGTCACGACAAAGCCCGTGCTCATGACAAGAACGAGGATCGTTACCGACGTGGGCCAACGATTTCGGATGACTCTCCACAAGTCATTGACGTGGAATGACGCCTCGCCCGCGTTGGCCGTCCCGGTCGCATAACCATACTGAGGCTTTGGGTAACTATCTTCCATCTACCCCAAAATAAACCCCTTCCCCAACTTTCGCAATCAGTAGGTGCCTCTAACCCCTAAATAAACTTGATTTCGATTGTAACTTCCTGAATTGGAGTTATTTACATCAAAGTAGGATTGGAAGGTGCTAAAGGTGTAACCAAGCTCGGCCGAAAGGTAGGGATAAAAGGCATAGGAAAATTTACAGTTATAGTTAACAACCGTTTGCTGGCCACTTCCCTGGTAACCACCATAAATCCGCAAGCTCTGCTCTTGATCGAATTGAGGGGTGTAAAGAGCCAACTGAACGCTCAGGGTTTGAACCAACTTAAGTTTTTCGGTGAAGGAGTGATCGGAATTCAGTGTGAGGTTGTAGGACTCCGAATCGGAGGAGGTTGTTTGGGTAGACTGCTGAACTTGAATCGAAAAACCGGCCGACAAAGAGTTTTGCTGACCGTAACTCCAAGTCGAACTAAGTGAGACGAACGGATAAACATTAATTTCCTGTTCGCCGCTATTCAGGCCCCCAGCGCCAACATTTCGCGGGTTATCAGCCGTACCGAAATTATCATTGAGCTGGATCCCTGCCCGACCCGTGAAAAACAAAGTAGGGAGAAAGGTATGATCTGCCCCCAGAGTAATGGCGAACTGCTGATTGTCCCGAAAGGTCTGGTCGCTGGTGTAGTCAAATAGCTGATAGTCGAGAGTGAACGTGCCAATTGTCTCGGGGGTGAGATCGAGACGAAACTGTTGGAAGGCCCCGTTGTTCATGTAGTTAGTTTGTGCATCACTACCCGATATGATTGTGCCGGAGTTGCCAGCATAGGAGGCTGGGCCATCGGTGTTTAGCACCTGATTATTCCAACGGGTCACCATGGAAAGTCGGTCGGTCACGCGATAGTCCGCTTTAATCGTTCCCAGATTGATAATACTTCCGTTGACTTGTGTAACAGGAGCCAATCCAGCACCGAACTGAATCCCCCCAATCGGTTGCTCAAAGAAATTGAAATTATCCGCGATCGTAATACTAAAACGTGGATCAAATGCGTAGGTATACTGGCCCGTAAAGGTCTGATTGTACTGGATGTCGTAGGACGAATTAATGCTCGGAAAATAGATTCCCTGAAAATCGTACCGTGCCGACGCGTCCGCTTGCAGCCCCGTGTAATTATAACCAAGAGATGGGTTCACACTTGAGTAGGTGCTCGACTGAATATCTGAACTACTCTGATAAGATTGGGTTAATGGATTACTGTCGTAACCCTCCCGAATCGCCACCGTGGCCGTGAAAGGTTTGGCGCCCTGCTGCCCGGCTGAACCCTCAATCTGCGCAAAAACTCGAAATGATGAAATGGCTAAAAATACCCCGCTGATAAGAAGTCGAATTGGAAACTTGGTAGATGCAGCGGACATCCACTAAATGTTGTGCTTTGCATGACTTTTTCAATCAAAACACGCTATGGCTAGACTTAAAAATTCCAATAAATGGTAACAACTTGTTAAAAAATTAAGTCTTTAGAGCTTAAAACAATCACAAGCAACTAGTTCCACCTTTTTTGAATAGAAAGGAGTAAATAGTCATTATTAGGTGGGAGACTTGTAACAAAGGATTGTGGGAGGTCGGGTGGCTTCTGCCGTCGAATCACGTCCGCCCAAGCGCCCCACTCCGAATTTTCCTGCATCATTTGGCTATACATTTTCACGTCCGAACTTGCGGGGGTAAAAAGGACGCTAAAAATGGGTGTCACTCGGTCGTGGATCTTGATTAAGTCGTCCCGAGTCGTAGGCACCCAAAGCGTCGGTTGGTTGGAATACCAAGCTTCCGCAGCCGGAAGATCGGATGCCTGAAACTCCTTCGGCTCAAACCATGAGCGCATAAACAAAAAAATCGGCGGGTACGTAGGTGGATAAGCAAAAGGCGCAGCGTTTGATCGTGCAAGTTGACTTAGGACAGGACCACTGGCAATCAGCGCTACGAGAACAACAAAGATTTTCCCAAGAAGATCGACCTGTAAGTTCCACCGCTCCACCAATACAAAAAGACCCGCCGCTCCGTAGACTGAGGCCAAAGGGAGAAGCACCAAAAGTATAGGCGTCCCCGCTCCCGCCCCATCCCGCACAATAAAAGCCGTCGCCACCAGCAAACTGCCCGCCCCAGCTAACCAGAGAAGTTTTCCCGATGTGGCGGAAGTCCTACGAAACGAGTGCATGGCACTAAATAAGCCTAAGACCCCAGCAATTGCCGCGCCGCATAAAAGTGGCCCTTGCGAAACTAAATACGCGACTCCGCGAATGACTGACCCAAAAAGTCGTCGCCAAACATCCGTCTTCTCCAAATCAAAGGAATAAGTCCGCCAGACCATGCTTCCGGGATAGTAAGCCGAGTCTGAAATCAGGTAGGCCCAATTTAATCCCACCGGATTTCGCGTGGTCGACCAGAGCCAACCTAACCAACCCAAAAAAAGTAAAGTCGGTAGGCCGAAACCAAAAATGAGACCCACCTTTCCCCTTTGGAAGATGGCTACGCCACAACCCACCACGACCAAAGCAGGCCAAATATGAATCATCTGGATTAAAGGAGTTAGCCCAAGCGTAAAGCCCGCCAATCCGAACCACAGACCCCCACCTGTATGGATCTCCTCCGAATTGTCCTCCTTCGCTAACCCCCGATAAAAAAAATACCCGCTCCATGCGTAGAGCATAATCAGGAGGCTTGTCGAACCTCCAGCAACCGCCTGGTTCCACAAAGCAGTACTTCCGAGGCAAAAAACTGCCGCCAAAATTCCTGATCCAGAATCAAACTGTCCTGCTGCCCAGAGATAGACCGCAAAAATCGTTAACGCCACGCAAAATAGATTCATCACTAACACGATATAGTCGGGCGGATATATTCTCATGTTTTTCACTTCGTCAGGCGAAACCGACATTGGGGCGAGACCGGAAATTTCCCCCAACCGGAAAGCCCCTGCCAAGATCAACGGATAGAGCGGAGGGCTCAAAGTTTCAGGAAACCGACTCACCTCCGGAGAATCGTTTCCGAACTGCGCCCGGACCTGCCACAAAGCCAGAGGCCGAATCAAAAGTGTGGTCAAACCCTGCCCTGTCGCAATTTGACGACCCTGTTGCGCTAAGTCCATCGCCTCGGGAGTCTTTAAGCCATTAAACTCACTAACCCCGATCCAGGCCACGAGCCCAAGAGTCAACAAGACAAGGGCCACCTTTGTGATAAGACCTCTCAAAAACCCCTCTTCGATATTGTAGACTAGCTCCTGCAAAGAAGTCATTTTTTCACTTTACCCTTGTTCTCCAATACAGCCAGCTTGCGCTGTAAGGTTCGACGGCTAATTCCCAACTCCCTTGCCGCCGCCGAAACATTTTTTCCTGATTTTTTGTACGCCTCCTGCATTGCGGTGCTCTTGACTTCGTCGAGGCTCGAGATGCCTCCCTCTTTTCCACTGACAATGTCAGCTCTACCGTTGCGGACAGCGGAGGGAAGATCCTCAGGCTCAATCACCACTCCTTTCGCTAGCACCACTCCGTGCTCTACCGCCGTCCTCAGCTCCCGAATATTCCCCGGCCAGTGATATCTCAGCAGGCACTCCATGCTGGCTGAACTAAAAGAGACCCCCGCCTTACCATTCTCTTGTCCATACTCTCGCCGAAACGCCTCGGCCAA
>LIBO01000095.1 GCA_001438005.1 Verrucomicrobia subdivision 6 bacterium BACL9 MAG-120507-bin52
TTGGCGATGGAGGCGGGGGTGGGGTTTCAGCGAATCGGTGGGACAGGAGGGAAGGAGTTGAAGGTAAGTTGTGGGGATGTGCAGGCAAAGTGGACGGTGGAGGAGTTGAAGAATTACTTTGAAAGCGCACTGCCGAATGCGCTGCAGTGAGATGGAGAAAAAAAAATCTCTGCCTTCTCAAAATTGATCGGACGGAGTAGGGTCATATCTTGAAATCTCCCCATTTTCCAACTCATGAGTGCGGGGTTTTCGGGGTCTACAATCATCCCAACGCGGCCGAGTTGACCTATTACGGTTTATACGCGTTGCAGCATCGGGGGCAGGAAAGTGCGGGTATCGTCACGGCGAAGGACGATGGAAAAGCTTTCGTGATCAAGCGCGGAATGGGTTTGGTGGGGCAGATTTTCAAGGAGAACGATTTAAAGGAGCTGGTCGGGACGAGGGCGATTGGGCACGTGCGATATTCGACGACGGGCTCGAGCACAATCAAAAATGCCCAGCCGTTGACGGTGGAAACAGGCAAGGGACAAATTGCGATCGCCCACAACGGTAACCTGGTCAATGCGGGTAAATTGCGGACTGAGTTAGAGGCGGAGGGATCGATTTTTCAGACGACGACCGACAGTGAGATTATTTTGCATCTGATTTCGAGGCCCAATCCAGCGATCGGCGGCGGGGCTTTGGCGCAAGCGCTTTCGCGAGTGCACGGGGCCTACTCCTTGGTCTTGATGGGGGAAAACGAGGTGATTGCGGCGCGAGATCCGTTTGGGTTTCGGCCTTTGGTCATTGGAAAGTTGGACGAGGCGATCATTTTTTCGAGTGAGACCTGTGCCTTGGATTTGGTGGGAGCGGAGTTTGTCCGGGAGGTGGAGCCGGGGGAGATCGTGGTGGCGGATGAGTCGGGTCTGCGCTCTTTCAAGCCGCACGCGGAGACGCCGCGGGAAGCGTTGTGCGTATTTGAATTTGTCTATTTTGCGCGGCCGGACAGCCAGATTGGGGGAAGGAACATTAGCCATGCCCGGACGAGGATGGGGAGGGAGTTGGCGCGGCTGCATCCGGTGGAGGCGGACATTGTCGTGCCGGTGCCTGATTCCGGAACCTATGCGGCCCTGGGATTTTCGGAGCAGTCGGGGATTCCTTTAGATCAGGCCTTTGTGCGGAATCACTACATTGGGCGATCGTTCCTGCAGCCGACCCAGTTAATTCGCGATTTTAATGTGCGGGTGAAGTTGAATTTGATTCGAACAGCGGTGCAGGGCAAGCGAGTGGTGGTGGTGGATGATTCGATTGTGCGGGGGACGACGGCTCGGGCGAGGGTGACCAACTTACGGGAGGCGGGGGCGAAGGAGGTACATATTCGCGTGAGCTGTCCGCCGCACCGTTTTTCGTGTCACTACGGAATCGATTTTCCGGACCCGAAAGATCTTTTGGCGAATCGCATGACGAGGACGGAGATCACGAAATATCTGGGGGCAGATTCTTTGGGGTATTTGGATGTGGACGGAATGGTGCGGGCGTGCGGGATCCCGGCGAAAAAGTTTTGTATGGCCTGTTTCACGGGGGATTACCCGGTGGCGTTTGCGCCGGAGGACAGCAACAAGGAGGTGTTGGAGCAGAGAAGAGAGCGTTCGGTTTCCCTGGTACCCGAGGAGGAGAGCCGGCAGGGCTTCCTGTTGTAAGAGGGATGGCACGGGACGCATACGCCAAGGCCGGGGTGGATATCACCCTCGGAAATCGGGTGAAGTCAGGGATTGGGGCGATGGTGCGGACGACCCGGCGATCGGGGGTGATTGGTGGGATCGGGGGATTTGGCGGATGTTTTGACGGAAAAATTCGGGGGTATCGGCATCCTGTGTTGGTGGCGAGTATTGATGGGGTGGGGACGAAGTTGAAGGTGGCGCAGGAGGTTGGAAAACACGGAACGATCGGGGAGGATTTAGTAAACCATTGTGTGAATGACATTGCCGCATTGGGAGCGGAGCCCCTTTTTTTCTTGGATTACATTGGCACGGGAAAATTGAGTCCGAAGGTGTTTCGGCAGATTTTGCAGGGGCTGGTGAGGGGTTGTCGTCGTTCGGGCTGTGCGCTGCTGGGGGGAGAGACGGCCCAGATGCCGGGAATTTATCAGGGGGAAGATTACGATTTGGTGGGATCGATTGTCGGAGTAGTGGAAAAGGGAAAGGGAACGGATGGGCGATCGATACGGGCGGGGGATGCGATTTTGGGTCTGCCCACCAACGGACTACAGACGAACGGGTACACCTTGGCGCGGGATATTTTATTTAAGAGAGCAAAGTTGCGGGTGAAGGGAAATTTGCCCGGGACCTCGCTGAGGCTGGAAAAGCTTCTGCTGGCGGTGCATCCGAACTATCGGCCCGCTCTTTTGCAGGTTGGGAAAAAGGTTAAGATCAAGGGAGCGGCTCATATTACGGGAGGTGGATTGATTGATAATCCCCCGCGAATTTTTCCCCAAGGACTGGGAGCCGAAATAAAGCTGGGGAGCTGGCCGGTACCTCCGCTTTTTCGGTATCTCGAGACCAAGGGAAGGCTGGGGAAGTTGGAGGCGTACCGGACCTTCAATATGGGCATCGGAATGATCGTGGTGGTAGCGAAGGGGGATGTGGCCAAGGTCAAAAAAACAGTTCGTTGCTATGAGATTGGAAAGATCGTGCGTGGGGAGAAGCGGGTGAAGCTACTCGGATGAAGGTGACCATTCAGCGGGCCTTGCTTTCCGTATCGGATAAGACCGGCTTGGTCGAGTTGGCCAAGTTTTTGGCGGGAAAGGGGGTGGAGCTGATTTCAACGGGGGGAACGTGCCAAGCAATTCGGGACGCGGGCATTCCGGTGATGGAGCTGAGCGACTATACCGGTTTCCCCGAAATGATGGATGGAAGGGTCAAGACCCTGCACCCCAAGGTGCACGGGGGTTTATTGCAGCGGAGAGATCTGGCCTCCCACCAGGAGCAGGCGACTCGGCATAAGATTCCCACGATCGATCTGGTGGTGGTGAATCTTTATCCGTTTGAGCAGACGGTGGCGCGGGCGGATTGCACGGAGGAGCAGGCCATTGAAAATATTGATATCGGCGGGCCGAGCATGTTGCGGAGTGCGGCCAAGAATCACGAGTCGGTCACCGTGGTGACGGACCCGAGTGATTATTCGATCGTGCAAAAGGAGATGGAGGGGGAGGGCGGGACGACCTTGGCCACACGAAAGAAGTTGGCCGCCAAAGTTTTTCGGCATACGTCCCACTACGATCATCTGATTGGGTCGTATCTCACGAGGCAATCGGAAAAGGATCAACCGGTCTTGCAGGAAACGGCTGGATTGGTACGGCGGCGGGCCCAAACGTTGCGTTATGGGGAGAATCCACACCAAAAAGCATCTCTTTATGGGTCGTTTTTGGAGTCCTTCCAACAGCTGCACGGGAAGGAGCTTTCCTACAATAACGTTTTGGATCTGAGCGCGGCGGCGGGGTTGATCGCTGAATTTCCCAAAGCTCCGCCGACCTTGGCGATTTTGAAGCATACCAATCCTTGTGGGGTGGGATCGGGGAAAACGTTGTTAGAGGCGTGGGAACGAGCGTATGCGACCGATCGACAGGCGCCCTTTGGCGGAATCATTGTGGCCAATCGTGCGATCGATGCGGAAACGGCTCAGGCCATCTCGGAAATTTTCAGTGAAGTCATTCTGGCGCCTTCGTTTGAGCCGGCGGCTTTGAAGATCTTGCAGGCCAAGAAAAACTTAAGGCTGATGGAGAATCATGAAACCAACACGGGGGGCTATGATTTTCGAAGTGTGCGCGGGAACGGGCTACTGGTGCAGGAGAGTGATGGGGCGGGAGGTGATGAAACCGGGTGGAAGGTGGTGACGAAGAGAAAACCGACGGAGAAAGAGATGCGGGCGATGTCTTTTGGGTGGAAGGTGGTGCGGCACGTGAAATCCAACGCGATTGTCTATGCGGGAGAGGATCGGACACTGGGGATTGGGGCGGGACAGATGTCCCGGGTCGATTCATCGAGAATCGCGGTTTGGAAGGCGGGGGAGGCTAAGCTTTCCTTACAGGGAAGTGCGGTGGCGTCGGACGCTTTTTTTCCGTTTCCGGATGGATTGGAGGCGGCGGCGGCAGCGGGGGCGACGGTGGCGATTCAGCCTGGGGGCAGTGTGAAGGATTCTGAGGTGATAGCGGCGGCGGATCGGCTAGGGGTGGCGATGGTTTTTACGGGCCGGCGGCATTTTCGGCATTAGATCCAAGACAGAAGGCGGGATCCATCGGACTGGGGTGTGATTTGCAGGTCCAAGGTATTTTTCGGCCAGAGGCCGGGGTAGCGATCGGGCCATTCGATGGCGACGAGGCCTGAGGTAATGAGACAATCGGGCCAGCCGAGGGAGTCCCAGTCGCGGGCTTTTTCGAGGCGATAGAGATCCCAATGTTCGAGGGGAAGACGTCCGCCGCGGAGGGGTTGGCAGAGAGTAAAGGTGGGGCTGGGGATTTCGCCGGTGACCCCTAACGCTTGGGCAAGACCGCGAACCCATTCCGATTTTCCGGCGCCGAGCGGGCCGTGTAGTCGAAGGATCGTCCCTGGCGGAAAACGGGAAAGGTGACGAGCGGCGTGGTCGCGGGTGGCGGAGGCATCCGCACAGGTTTCGTCGGGAGAAAACTTAGCGGAGGTGGTCATAGCCGCGAAGAGGAAGGCCGCCCGTGTGGTAGCCTTGCCTTGGGGTTAGGCAGATGCCGATGGGAGTGAGTGGAGTGGAGAAAGGCCACTGAAGCAGGAGGGCAGAGAGCCGTTTTTTGGGTACAGAAAAAAGAAGTTCGTAATCTTCGCCCTGGGTGAAGGCGTGTCGGGGCGTGGCGCGGGGGGAGAGGGGGATTTGATCGGGGTGAATGGTGAACCCGATGCGGGAGGCGCGGGCGAGGCGGGGGAGATCGGCGCCCAGACCATCGCTGAGGTCGAGCATGGCGGAGGGGAATTTGTGGCGGACAAGCCACTGACCTTCGGCGAGGCGCGGGG
>LIBO01000096.1 GCA_001438005.1 Verrucomicrobia subdivision 6 bacterium BACL9 MAG-120507-bin52
AAGTCAAAGTCGTCAACATCGGCTCCATGACGAGCGATCCCGACGTCGGCATCTACGGTTGCTGTATTTCGTTAGCGCTCGGTAGCGTGGATAACGCCCGCCGCCTACTGAAACCCAATGCCGATCAAGACACCACCGCGGGGGAAATCCTCATGTCGGATCCACTACTCAAGCCTAAGACCGTTCTTCATATTTCCGATGGTCTGATTCTTAAGTTTGCTGGAGGAAAAGAGTTCGATGCCAACTACTCCTGCACACCCGGGCTACTCCTCGCCTCCACCGATCCCGTGGCCTTGGATATCATTGCCCTCGGCCGATTCGAAAAAATGCGCCTGAACCCCGGGGTTGGGATCCCTCCCATTCCTAAGATCGGAAAAGTTCCCCACTTAGAAGGTGCCGCCTTGGTCGGCGCTGGGGTGGCCGACCCCGCTAAAATCGAAATTCTTTCGGTCCCCTAACTTTCCCTTTTTCTAACGGCTACACTTTCGGCTCGGTTGAGCCAAAAAATCGGCGTAACTCTGCCTGAGCCGTCTCGGGCGAATCCGAAGCGTGCAGCACATTGTGCATCTTGTCTTTTCCCAGATCTCCCCGAATCGTTCCCTTGGGCGCTTTTGTGCTATCGGTCGGACCTAAGAGATCTCTCACCCGCGCGATCGCATTCTCGCCCGACAACGCCACCGCCACCACCGGTCCCGAAGACATAAACTTCTCAATTTCGGGAAAAAAAGGCAAATGAGACAGGTGAGCGTAATGCTCCTGCAGCAGTGCGGCGTTCAAGCGCAACATGCGGCAGTTTAAAATCTTGAGGCCATTGCTCTCCAGACGATGAAGCACCTGACCCGTCAACCCTTCCGCCACCGCATCCGGTTTCACTAAAATTAATGTCGTCTCGATCGTTTTCATCTTAATCCTCCCTTGGGTTGAAACGTTTAACCTGCCTGACCGCTCCGCCTTTCGCAACCTGCTCTTTCACTTGGGCCAACATCTCCCTCGCCTCTGCCGTCGCATCCTTTTCTCCGCCATCCCCAGGTCGGCTCAGTCCCGGTTGTGCAATCGCCTTCTCAAACTGTGCCTGGGCTCCCGACAGATCTCCCTTTCGCCAAAGATGATTGCCATAGCTGATGGAAAAGAATTTTCCGTTTGGACGATTTCGCAATCCCATCTGATAGAGTACCTCTGCTTCGGAAAACTTACCCTGAAGATCGAGGATGCTCGCCCGGCGCACATAGTAGACATCGTCCCTAGGACTCCGCTTCTCCGCTTTGCCGTACCAAAGAATCGCACCTTCCGACAAACGATCCTCGTTCTCCTTTCGTAATCGAGCCGCCTCAGGCGCGGTTTCCCGTGGCCGAAAATACGACTCAATTAACTTCAAGCGGTAGGCGTCTCCCAATGTTTCCGCCAAAACAGGAGATCGGTTGTCCCACCGATCCGCCTCCACCCCCGCGCTCTCCAGATCTTCCATCGATAACTTGGCCGCTTCGGCCGGTTTTTCGGGGATCGACCGCCATCCCGCCCAAGTTTTCCATCCCTGCATTGCCGTTACCCCCGCCAAACCCACCGCCAGAAGAAAAAGCGCCCCGTTGAATGCCATGGCCCGAGAGACCCCCCTCTCCGACCAGACGGTGGTTGTCGCAATTCCCAGAAGAAGAAAGGAGGAGATCGCTGTCGCTGGAATGTGATAATTAAAATCCACCAACGCGTGCACTAGCATCGCTCCGGCCACCCCCCAACCCAACCCTGTGCAAAGATCAGCCGGGGTATCTTTCTCGCGACTTTTCCCTCGATGCCATAGAAAACAAAGGAGCGTGAGCCAAAAAAGAAGCACAAAAAAGAAGCCCACTGCGCCGTAGTCACACAGCGTATTCACATAGTCATTGTGGGTAAAAACGGCCCTAGTTCCATTGCGCCAGGTGGGCCATCGCAGGTGTTCCAGGTCAAAGCTTCCCGGTCCGTGCCCGAACCACGGCGACTGTTTCCAAATCTCAATTCCGTTCAGAGTCAACTCGATTCGGAAATCTCCGTCCCCACCGCGTAGTCGCGCCCAGGCCTCTCCTTGCTTTCCCACCATGGCTTCCCATCGCTCCATAATCTTTTCGTCACTGCGCGCCAGCCCGACTCCTCCCACCACCCCTCCCACGACCACCAGTAAAATCACGATCCTACCTGCCCAATTTAGAGGCCCACGCCGCAACCAGCGCATCAGCCATAGCCCGCATCCCGCCAGCCACGCCAAAAAGCTTCCTCGTGAGATTGAAAACGCTACCCCAATCGAACTCGCGACCGCACTACATCCTGCCACCAAACGCACTGGCCAAGGAGAACTTGGCCAAGCCATTAAGGTAAGAGCCACCAAGGTCGCTTGGACTAGATAATTTCCAAAGTGGTTCGGGCATCCAAAAGTTCCCGACATTCTCGCCGCATAATCGGGGCGGGGCACCATTTCCCAACCCAGAATCGGCACGGGGCCGATCGGATAGACCCCCACCCGAAAGTGTAAAAAACCGTAAAGCTCCGTCACGAAAGCCACCGCCAGAAACCATCCCAAGATCCACGGAACCGCCCGTCGTCCGCCCAACTGATGTCTGACACTTAGAAAAACGGCACCATAAACGGAAGCCCACAACCACTCCACCCGAGCAAAATATTCGCAGGGAGCTCGGTGGGTCGCCCAAGCCGCGTATCCCAAAAAGAGAAAAATAGGCAGATCGATCCAACCCAAAACTCTTCGCCCACTCCTCCAACCCTCCACCGCCCGGAATGCCAAACCGATCCAAAGACCTGCGCCCACCAAAAAGGCGGGCCCAGCGAAGGAGCGACGAGCTCCGCCGAGATAAAGACCGCTTCCCGTCACCAAAGCCAAAAGAAAAATCCAAGCCACCACAGCCAACCCCCGACTTCCCCACGATTCACGTGGCAAGGATCGCACCTCCCCCTCTTGGAGAGATTCCTCGCTCAGGTTGCTTTCGGTCGCCGTGGACGAACCCGAATCCGCTTTAAGCGGGACGGGCTCTCCGGACTCACCGTCTCCACTTGCGGGTCATCTCGGAAAGCTTGATGAATGATTCGTCGCTCGTAGGCATTCATCGGCGGTAGCTCCACCGTCTCGCCCGAGGTGCGCACACGATCGACCATCTCGCGAATCTGTTCTAGCAATCCAGCCTCTTGCTCTTTCCGGTAATTTTCTACATCCACGATGACTCGTCCCGATGGCTCGTCCGCCCGGGCCAACATTCGGTTCAGTAAAAACTGCAGATCATCCACCGTCTCCCCATCCCGCCCGATCAGCCGGCTGGGATTTTGCATCCGCACATGTAGAACCGCGTCCTCCCCCCGCATCTCCTCCTCCAACGTGAAAGAAAATCCTAAATGGCCGAGCATATTTTCCAAAAGCTCTCTCGCTCCTTGGGGAGATGTCCCCACACTCATTTTCGCCCCCACATTCCACCCTTCCAGCGGCCCCGCTTCACCGCTTCAACCGGCTTGGGCGCCTTTTCCAGCTTAGGCATCGGCTGACGCAAGTTGTACATCAGCTGCCCGATGGAGAGAAAGTTTTGCACGGTCCAGTATAACGATAACGCGGAACTGAAATTATAGCAAAACAGTAACATGATCACGGGCATCAACTTCATCATCTTGGCCCCGGGGTTATCCACCCCTTGGGGTTGTGGCGTCAGATGCATGCTCCAAACCATCGCCGCCGTCATGATCAGGGGCATCGGATTGATCGGAATGCCTAAGCCAGGAAGATAGCCGATGGTATCCGGAAGGGATAAATCGTGGATCCAAAGAAACGATTGGCCCCGCAACTCGACCGAGCTGAGAAGCATGTAATAAAATCCGAGAAACACTGGCATCTGGATCAACATGGGCAAACATCCGCCCAAAGGATTAACTCCGTAATCTCGATACAGCTTCATCATTTCCGTATTCAATTTCGCCGGTTCCTCTTTAAACTTTTCCTGAATCTCCTTCAGTTTCGGTGCCAAGATCTGCATCTTTTTCATGCTTTGATTCGCCTTGGCTTGTGGCACCCAGAGGATCGCTTTGAGCAGGATGGTCAGAATCACGATCGACCAGCCGTAACTACCCACCCCTTTTTGAATCGTATTCATCACTACCAGAAGTGGGCGACTGACGATCCCCATCCAGCCAAACTCCATCACCTCGTCCTCCCCATGCGCGAGCCGCCGCAACCGCCAATCCTCTTTGGGCCCGGCATACAAACCGAAGGTTCGGACATTTTTTCCGCCAGCCACTAAATCAAAGCCTGGCAATTTCATCCACGTCTCAATGGCGCCCACGGGCCCCCCACCGTCCCGCATCTTTTCCCCTTGCAACTCGACTTTGCGTGCCTCCGCCCCGCTTGCGGGACTCTCCAATGCCGTCATCACCATGGCAAAAAATTGGCTTTTCGCCGCCACCCACTTGACCGATCGGTCCTCGCGACTTACGGCCAGCTCTTTCCCTTTTTGCGGAAAGAGAAACAGAAAACGGGAGTCGTTAAATTCGGGCAGTTTGTGTGTCGTGTAGGTGCCGTCCGTCGTAAACCATCCCGTTCCCACATACGGCTCCTCCTCCGCCCGTAAATGAATGGGGGCACCGACACCGGCCGACAAAGCGTAGGCAGGGAGCGCAAGGGGGACCTGTCCCCGATTTTCTACTTCCTGAACAACACTCAGATCATACTCCCCCGTCAGGCGGAGTGTTCGACGAATCCATACATCTCCCCCCACCTGAGCAGGGGCAGCAAACACTACCTCCGTCCGATCCGCCCTTTCCAAACTCCACGCCAGTCCCTCCCCCGGCGGCGTCCATCCGCGTAATTCAAAAATCGCATCGGGAGATCCCAAATTTAAATGAACCGTTTCCTCCTTTTTGTCTCCCTCCGCCCCGTGGCGCAGTAGTTCAATCTCCCGAATGCCTCCGCCCCATGTCGTCAAAATCACCCGCAACGTGCTGCTTTCCAGAATTGCCGTTTGCT
>LIBO01000097.1 GCA_001438005.1 Verrucomicrobia subdivision 6 bacterium BACL9 MAG-120507-bin52
CTCCACCAACCGCCTCTACGTGGTCGAGCCTCGCTTCTCCCTCACCGGCACGATGGCCGACCATCGCTTGCGTCTGCGCTCATCGGCTGCCGGCGCATTTCTTCTGGAACTCGCCCGCCAAATTCGTGCGGCCAAACCCAGCGCCGAGCTCAACTCCCTCCTGAGCCAATCGCCCGACCTCGCTCTGCCCGAGGGCGTCGACCCCGCCTGGATTCGGGAGTGCGCCGCGGATCTCGTGGCCCATGGCAAGAACTCCCTCATCCTTACCGGTCGTCGCCTGCCCACGCCTCTCCAAGCCCTTGTTCTTTCTCTCAACAGTGCGCTTGGGTCGATCGGAACAACTCTTTTGGTTCAACCGCGTCGCACTACCCCGGGCAGCCATATCAACAGTCTGGCGGCAAAAATTCGCAGCGGATCGATCCAGACCTTGCTGATTTTAGGCGGGGACCCCGTCTATAACACCCCTGCCGATCTGAATTGGCCTGCCCTGCAAGCATCCGTCCCGAACACTCTTCACTTGTCCTCAATTCCGAATGCGACCTCCCAAGCCGCCAACTGGTCCATTCCCGGAACCCACTACCTCGAATCATGGGGAGATGCTCTGGCGGCAGATGGTTCCTATCTCTGTATTCAACCCATGATTCAACCGCTCTGGGCAGGAGAGAGTCAGATCGATCTTCTCTCCCGACTCTTGGGTCAACCCAAACCCATCGGACCCGCCCTCATTCGTGAAACGTTCGCCCAACGCACCGCCCTGTCGGGCGACAAGCTTGACCAAGGGTGGAACGATTTTGTTCGGGAAGGTTTTGCCCCTCACACGCCTCCCACGACTTTCACCAAAACCGGAAACATGAGTGCCGTGGCCAGTCTCCTTTCCCAAATCACAAGCTCTCCGATCGAAGAATCAACCTCGCTCGAAGCCATCTTTATGCAGTCGCCCGCGGTGGACGATGGCCGTTACGCCAACAATGGATGGATGCAGGAGTGGCCCGATCCCATGACCAAATTGACTTGGGACAACGCGATTTTGATCTCATCGGAGACGGCCAAATCCCTGGGCTTAAAAAACGACATCATCAAGGGGATCCTCGTGGCCGATGTGGTCCAAGCCACTTTGGCCGGCCGCACCGTGGAGGCCCCGATTGTCATCGCGCCTGGGCACGCCAACTTCACCGTCAGCCTTCCCTTAGGATATGGACAAGATGCTCTGGGACCCGTGGCCCAAGGGGCGGGATTTGATGCTTATCGTCTCCGCACATCCGCGAACGACTACCAAGCCTTGGGCCTTGAGCTAAAACGGACAGGTCGCACGAGGGAACTGGCCGTTACCCAAGAACACCAAGTCATGGAAGGTCGGGATCTAGTTCGCGAGGCTTCGGTTCCAGAATTCGAAAAAAATCCTGCCTGGGTCAAAACCGTTGGGATGGATGCGCACATCCCTAAAAATCAATCCTTCTATCCAAACCCCAAGATGGATGGGATGCATCAGTGGGCCATGGTGGTGGATCTCTCCACTTGCACAGGTTGCAACGCTTGTGTCACCGCCTGCACGGCGGAAAATAATATCCCGGTCGTGGGCAAGGATCAGGTCCTAAAAGGGCGCGAAATGCACTGGATCCGGGTGGATCGATATTTCACGGGCGAACCCGAAACCCCCGAGTCTGTTTCCCAACCAATCGCTTGCATGCAGTGCGAGAATGCCCCCTGCGAAACGGTCTGCCCCGTCAACGCCACCGTGCACAACGACGAGGGTCTGAACGTCATGGCTTACAATCGGTGCATTGGCACCCGGTACTGCGCCAACAACTGTCCGTACAAAGTCCGACGCTTTAACTTTTTCGACTACAACCAACGCGCTATCGACAAACTGTATTGGGGACCTTTGGCGCCCAAGGGCACGGAGGAGACGATCAAACTCCAGAAGAACCCCAACGTCACGGTCCGAATGCGCGGGGTCATGGAAAAGTGTACCTTCTGCGTGCAAAGGATCGAGGACGCCAAGATTGCGGCCCGCGTCCGTGCTCGGGACTCGGACGATCTCAAGATTCCTCGGGGCACCCTCAAAACCGCTTGCCAGCAAGCTTGCCCCGCGGAGGCGATCGTCTTTGGCGATCTCCTGGACGAGTCATCCGAAGTCAGTCAACAACGTGCCCTTCCCCAAAACTACTCTCTTCTGGAATACCTGAATGTGCGGCCCCGCCTCACCTACCTTGGGAGAATTCGGAATCCGAACCCTGCCATTCCGGGCGCTCGAACCAGTTATGTCACTTCTCACGGTCACGAAGAGTCTCACTCGGAAAACCACTCTGACCCGAAAAGCACCACCTCCCCAAAGAGCTCAGGAGGCCATCCATGAGAGCCGATAACGCCTCCGCTCAAGCCGCCTTCGCCAAGGCGGCCGATTATCTCGAAAGGCAACCTCTTGTCTCGAATCATCGTCCCCTTTCGTGGATCACCCAACACGTCTGCCAAATCGTGGAGGAGCGTGCGCCGAAGTGGTGGTGGATTCTCACGATCGTCTTTGGCGGTATGGCCGCACTGACTCCAGCCATGCTCACCTATCTCGTCTCAACCGGCGTTGGGGTTTGGGGGCTGAATGTTCCCGTTTGCTGGGCGTGGGATATCACCAACTTCGTTTTCTGGATCGGCATCGGTCACGCCGGAACTCTCATTTCCGCCATTCTCTTTTTAACTCGGCAAAAGTGGCGTACTTCGATTAATCGGTCGGCTGAGGCGATGACTATTTTTGCCGTGATCTGTGCTGGAATCTTTCCCGCCTTCCACGTCGGCCGCGTCTGGATGGCCTGGTTCCTTGCCCCGATTCCCAATGCAAATGCCATCTGGCAAAATTTCCGTAGCCCCCTTCTTTGGGACGTCTTTGCCGTCTCGACCTATTTTACCGTCTCACTCATTTTCTGGTATCTCGGGCTCATCCCTGACCTCGCCTCTCTCCGCGATCGGGCCACTACCCGACTTCGTCAAATGGTCTATGGCTTGTTGGCCCTGGGCTGGAGAGGCTCGAATCGTCACTGGACCCATTACGAAAAGGCTTACTTGATTCTTGCCGGAATCTCGACGCCCCTTGTTCTCTCGGTGCACAGCGTTGTCTCGTTCGATTTTGCGACCTCGATTGTCCCGGGTTGGCACACCACCATCTTCCCGCCCTACTTCGTTGCCGGCGCCATTTTCGGAGGATTTGCCATGGTGCTCACCCTTCTCATTCCCTTCCGCGAAATCTATAAACTCCACGATCTCGTGACCGACAAGCACATCGACAATATGTGCAAAATTATTCTCCTGACCGGCTCCCTGGTCGGTTACGCCTACTCGATGGAGTTCTTCATCGCCTGGTACAGCGGAAACCCATTTGAAATCTACGCCTTCACCAATCGCGCCTTTGGTCCGTACTGGTGGGCCTACTGGGCCATGATCACCTGCAACGTCGCTGCACCCCAGCTGTTCTGGTTTAAGTACTGTCGCCAAAATCCATGGGTTGTTTTAGCTATCGTGATGTTCCCAAATACCGGAATGTGGTTCGAACGTTTCGTCATCATCGTCACCTCCATCCATCGGGACTTTCTCCCCTCCTCTTGGGGCTACTTCTCACCCACTTGGGTCGATATCACCCTCTTTATCGGAACGATTGGTCTCTTTGTATTTCTCTTTCTTCTTTTTGTCCGCTTCCTGCCCATCATCAATATGTTCGAGGTGAAGGGCATCACTCCACAGGCCGACCCACACGATCCAATTCATCACGCGGAAGAGAAGCAGCCCGTTCTTGCCTCATCCAGAGAGGTTCACGCGTGAGCCGCTCTTCCTCATCTCTATTTGGATTGGGAGCTGAGTTTTCCTCCGCCAGCGCTCTGCTCGGGGCGGCCGAGAAAATCCATGCGAAAGGATTCCGCAAGTGGGACGTGTACTCTCCCTTCCCCATTCACGGCATGGACCACGCCATGGGATTTAAACGTTCCCGAGTCTCCCTCTTCTCTCTCATCGGGGGTTGTATCGGTCTCACCACCGCTTTTTTCCTGATCTACTACACCTCCGCCCTCAACTACCCTTTGATCACCCAAGGCAAACCCTACTTTTCCCTTGAGGCATCCTTTCCCATCTTCTTTGAGCTCACAATTCTCATCACTGCTTTTGGCACGATCTTAGGCCTACTTTTACTGACCCTTCTGCCGCGCCTCCACCATCCCGTCTTTAATTGGGATCGATTCCAACGCGCCACCGACGATGGATTCTTCCTCGTTCTAGAGGCGCAAGACCCACAGTTCCATTCCGAATCCTCCCACAAACTTCTCGAAGGAATCGGGGGAATGCATATCACCGAAATCTTTCAAGATCCGGAGGAGAGTCCCCACCCCGTTCGGGCGGAGGTTTCGACATGAGAGGTTTCATTCGTATCTTCTTGGCCATCTTTGGTGCCCTCGTCCTGGCGGTCGTTGCCATCGCCGGATTTCGAGGGGACTACACGCAACGTACCCCGATCGAAATCTTTCCTGACATGGACAGGCAGCCAAAGTACAAATCCCAAACCCCCTCTTCATTTTTTACCGAAGGCAGGGTGGATCGTATTCCACCATACGGCACGGTTCCATTTCACGTGGCCACGGACCAACCCTACCGTCTGACGGGAAAGATGGCCAATATGTGGGGCACGGGAATCCCCGTCACCGTTGACCAAAAACTGCTCGCACGAGGACAGGAGCGGTATCAGATCAATTGCCAAGTTTGTCACGGCACAACAGGTGCTGGTAATGGCATTACTTCTCAATACGGGCTCGTCGGTGCGGCCAGTTATCATCAGGATAAGTATCGGGAAATGGCCGACGGTGAAATTTTCAATACCATTACCCACGGCAAAGGTCAGATGGGCCCCTACCACCATATCGAGGTCAACGATCGCTGGGCGATTGTGGCCTACATTCG
>LIBO01000098.1 GCA_001438005.1 Verrucomicrobia subdivision 6 bacterium BACL9 MAG-120507-bin52
AAGTGATCCAACACCCTCGCCACCACCGTGTCCGCCACCTCCTGCACCGTTTGGGGTCTTCCATAAAAAGAGGGAATGGCCGGCAGCATCACCGCCCCTGCCTCCATCAAACTCACCACGTTTCGTGCCTGCAATAAATTCCAAGGGGTCTCCCGAGGCACCAGGATCAACTTCCTCTTTTCCTTTAAAAACACATCCGCCGTTCTCGCAATCGTGCCGTTACTATAGCCGTGCGCAATCCGCCCCAAAGTTCCCATCGAGCAAGGGATAATGGCCATCGCCTCAAATCGGGCTGAACCGCTCGCAAACGGAACCTGCATTGTCTTGTCTCCATGCACCTTCATTCCTTTCGGAATTTGCAAGCCCTTTGCCCCCAACTCCGTTGCCGCCACCTCGGCCGCGTGCTCACTCAAGACCACATGACACTCCTTGACCTTTCGAGATTTCGCAATTTCATCCAGTAAGCGCTGGGCGTAGATCGAACCACTCGCCCCCGTCACCGCTACCACCAGCTTCATGGTCTACCTCGCCGGGCGGCCGCCAGTAAATCCCGTGCCCGCGCACTCGCTTCCGGTGTCGTGCGACACTCTTCCGGCCAATTCCTTCCGTACCCCTCCCCAGCCAACTTTCGCGTCGCGTCGATTCCCACATGACTTCCCACATTCGGCTGACTCGTCGCATGATCCAAGCTGTCACATGGGCTCTTGATAAAAATCATATCCCTCTCTGGATCCACATTGGCCCCAAGGTAAAAAAGAACCTCGCTCGTATGATGCACATTCACCTCGGCATCCACCGCGACAATGATTTTCGTAAACATCATCTGCCCCGCACCCCACAACCCGTGCATCAATTTAAAAGCCTGATACGGGTACTGCTTCTTTAAGCTGACAAAAGCCATGTTGTGAAACACCCCCTCGGCCGGAAGCGCCAAATCCACCAACTCCGGAAAGTTCATTTTTAGCACCGGCAACAAGATCCTCACGCTGGCCGAGCCCAACCAAAAATCCTCCATCGGAGGTTTTCCCACCACGGTGGCGGGGTAGATTGCCTTTTTTCGATGGGTGATCGCCGTGACTCGCAGGCGCGGGTACCGATCCATCGGTGTGTAAAAACCGGTGTGATCCCCAAACGGCCCCTCATTCACCGGCTCCCCGACAGGATCCACCGTTCCCTCAATGACAAAATCCGCATCCGCCGGGACCCGGATCGGCTGACTGACCGCCGGGACAAATCCAACCGACTTCTTCCTCAAAAATCCGGCGAACATATATTCGTCAATCCCATCGGGCAATGGGGCCGTCGCCGCAAAAGCATTCGCTGGATCTCCTCCCAAAGCCACCGCCACCGGCATCGGCTTCCCCATCTCCCGATACTTTTTTCCATGGCGCGCCCCGACTTTGTGCAGTTGCCAATGCAAAGCCGCTTCCCACGGCCCCAACACCTGAATTCGATACATGCCCACATTCCTCTCCTGCGTCTCCGGATCTTCGGTGATCACTTGCGGTAAGGTCAAAAAAGGACCCCCGTCCTTCGGCCAAGTTTTTAAAACCGGAATCTGCCCCAATCCCTCTCCCCCATTTTCCACTCGGTGGACCACCTCCTGACAAGCCCCCCGCCCCACCGCCACCGGTCGGGCATGGCGTAACTCCAATCCACGTTTGAAAAGATCCCACGCCTCCGCCACTCCCGCCGGGGGTTTTGCTCGGACCAACGCACCCACCTCATCTCCAATCTCCTCGACCCCAATCCGACCCAAGGCCATCGCCATCCTTCGAGCCGATCCGTATCCATTGATAAAAACTGGGAAGGCATACTCCCGCCCGTCCGCCCCGATCGGTCTTTCAAACAAAAGCGCTTTGCCCCCGTGCTCCGATTTCGACTCCTGATCCGCCGCCGCCGCGATCACCAACTCGACACAAGAAGGCTCACGGATTCGGAGAAGTTCTCCTTCCCGCTCCAACTGCTCGACCCATTCACTGGAGGATGCATACGACATGGAAACGTAAACCTTGCCCGAATTCCACCCTCAAACAAGACTCCCCGCCCTTGCCCCCCATCCGAAATTAATAATTCAAAATCAAAAATCCAACAGCCTACCCCGCCACATCCAAAGCGTGTTTTCGCAAATCTTTCAATTTCGTCTGACCCAACGCCAACTCGTGGGTCGACTCCAGAACCACGAGGGGCGCTTTACCCGCTAAACGCGCCTCCTCCCAACGGGACGCACACAAACACCAACGATCTCCCTCTTTTAACCCCGGAAAGTGATACTCCGGTCGCGGGGTCGACAGATCGTTGCCTGCCTGCCGACTAAATTGCAAAAACTCCTCCGTCATCTGCGCGCAAATTGCATGACACCCGCGATCCGCCTCATGCCCCTCACAACTCCCCGAACGCGTAAATCCAGTCATCGGATCCACCGAACACGGCTTCAACTCACCTCCTAACACATTCCTCTGCCCACCTCTCATCTTCTCATTTTGCCCTAACCCTGCGAAACGCAAAGCCCGCACTCATTTTTTAATTATTACCGACCAAAAACCAACTCGTTCCTCCTCATCATCAGTGATTTAGGGCAATTGACAATTTTTGAATCCAAACTCGCCCCACCCCTGATTTTATGGAAAGATAGTCCCTATGGCTTCCCCAACGTCTCCTTTGTCAGGAAGTGATCCCGCCCTCGCTACACTGGATCGGCTCAACCCGAATCGCACATCTTCCTCCCCCTCTCCTGCTCTCGGTCGTTTGGGCCACCCTGGCAACACCGCTTTCCTCGAAGAGCTGCACGAAGCCTGGAAAACCGACCCCTCGAGTGTGGAACCCACTTGGCAGGCCTTCTTCGAGGGATTCGAGCTCGGCTGCCAACTGCGACCTCCCACCCGCTCCACCACGCCCTCAACCAACGGCGGGCCATCCTCCGATTTTGGCAACGTCCTTCCCCAAGCCCGCATCTACAATCTCCTCTTCGCCTACCGCGCCCTCGGCCATACCCTCGCCCACCTCGATCCTTTGGGTCTTACCCCTAAAGAAAATTCCGACCTCTCCCTCTCCACCTTCCGTTTCACCGAGGCCGACCTGAATTCCATTTTCGATTCTGGCACGCTCGGCGGCGGCGGCCCCCGCACCTTGCGCGAAATCATCTCTTTCCTCAAACAAACCTACTGCGAACACATCGGGGTCGAGTTCATGCACATCATGAACTTTGCCATCCGCCGCTGGCTTCGCGATAAGATGGAGCGGAGCCGCAATCAACCCTCTTTCTCCCCCGCCCAACAACGCCGCATCCTCGAAAAGATTATCGCGGCCGAATCCCTCGAACGATTTCTCCACACTCGCTACGTCGGCCAAAAAAGATTTTCGCTGGAAGGCGGCGAAACCCTCATCGCCGTTCTCGATACCTTGATCGAGGCCTGCCCCACCTCCGGCGTGGAGGAGGTCGTCATCGGGATGGCCCACCGCGGTCGCCTCAATGTTCTCGTGAACACTCTCGGGAAATCTCGTCGAAAACTCTTTACCGAATTCCACGAAAACTATGTCCCGGAAACCGTCCTCGGCGATGGCGACGTCAAATATCATCTTGGCTACGAAAACGAAGTCTCCACTTCGACTGGTAAAAAAATCCGTCTCTCTCTCGCCCCCAACCCGAGCCATCTCGAAGCGGTCAACCCTGTCGTCGAGGGCAAGGCCCGCGCCCGCCAACGCCTCCGGGACGACACCGCCAAACGCGAAAAAGTCGTCCCTGTCCTCATTCACGGCGATGGCGCCTTCATCGGGCAAGGAATCGTCGCCGAAACCCTTAACCTCTCCCGCCTCGAAGGATATCGCACCGGCGGGACCATTCATATCATCGTCAATAATCAGATCGCCTTCACCACGCTCCCGACCGACTCCCGCTCCACTCGCTACTGCACCGCCCCCGGAAAATCCCTCGGGCTACCCATTTTTCACGTCAATGGCGACGATCCTTTGGCCGCAGCTTACATCATTCAACTCGCCCTCGAGTTTCGGCAGAAGTTTCACGAGGACATCATTCTCGATATCGTCTGCTACCGCCGGTACGGCCACAACGAAGGCGACGAGCCGAACTTTACTCAGCCCACCTTGTACTCCGAAATCGATGCTCACCCGCCCGTCAGTCGGCTTCTCGCCCGGCGACTGCTGGATGCAGGCCTGATCACGGAGAAAGAAATCGAAAAGATCCGCTCCCAGATCAGCACCGTCTCGGAAGAGGCGCTGCAGGAATCCCGCCAAGTCGTCAGCAAAATTCAACCTCGGCTCAAGCCTCCCCTCTCCTGCCCCGCCCTGCTCGATGAAGTGCCGACCGCAGTTCCCGCCAAGAAAATTGCCGATCTTGGCGTCGCTATCTCCACCATTCCTTCCGATTACCAGATCAACAGTAAGATCCGCAAAGTCCTCGACACCCGTCGCGCCATGGCCGCGGGCGAAACCCTGCTCGATTGGGGCTGCGCCGAACATCTTGCTTTCGCCTCTCTTCTTACCGATGGCACGCCCATTCGGCTCTCCGGCCAAGACAGCCGCCGCGGCACCTTCAGCCACCGCCACTCCGCCGTTTACGACCTCCGCACCCGTGCCCGCTACATTCCGCTAAAAAATCTCTCCAAAAACCAAGCCTCCTTCTGCGTCTATAACTCCCCCCTCTCCGAAGCCGCCGTTCTTGGGTTCGACTACGGCTACTCTTTGGACTGCCCCGATATGCTCGTCATCTGGGAAGCCCAATTCGGTGATTTCGCCAACGGCGCGCAAACCCAGATCGATCAATACATCACCTCCTCCGAATCCAAATGGGGCACCACC
>LIBO01000099.1 GCA_001438005.1 Verrucomicrobia subdivision 6 bacterium BACL9 MAG-120507-bin52
ACGGCAAAGCGTTCCCCCGCTTGGCCGTAAGCAAATAGCTTTCCACCGGTTGCTCCATAGAGACAGGTGTTGCCACAGATCGAGTTTTTCGAAGGATCAAAGGTAGTTCCCTTGGCCGGGATGAGAATAATCTCTCCGCCCGACATCGATTTTCCGACGTAATCATTGGCCTCGCCCAACAGCGTCATCTTGACGCCTTGGACAAGAAAGACGCCAAAGGATTGTCCACTGGAGCCCTCAAACTTGAGCGTGATACTTCCGTCGGCCAGCCCCTCGTCCCCGTAGCGGTAGGCAATCTCCCCACTCAGAGCAGCCCCGACGGAGCGGTGGGAGTTTTTGATCTTGTAACTAAGTTTCGCTTTTCGCTTTTTCGACAAAGCGTCTTTAGCGTCCTGAAGAATGCGTGCATCAATGGGTTGATCCTCCAGCTTATCGTTGCGCTCCCAAGTGTGGTGCCGGGGGGCCAGCGGATCGATATCGGGCACGGTGAGGAGAGGAGCCAAATTGACCGTGGCCGCTTTCGGATGATTTTCGGGAACGAAGGATTCGAGAAGTTCCGGGTGGCCGATAATCTCATCCAACTTACGAACCCCGAGCGAGGCGAGAATCTTGCGCACATCTTCCGAGACGGCATTAAAGAAATCCACCACCGCTTCGGGAGTACCCCGGAACTTGGCCCGGAATTTGTCGTCTTGGGTGGCCACCCCCGTTGGACAGTTGTTTAAGTGGCACTGGCGAACAAAGACGCAGCCCAAGGCAATCAGCGCCGAGGTGCCAAAGTTAAATTCTTCGGCACCCAAAAGAGCGGCAATGACGATATCCTGTCCCGTCCGAATTCCACCGTCGGTGCGGAGGGTGATGCGATTGCGGAGTCCGTTCAGCAATAGAACTTGCTGCGTCTCGGCTACCCCTAACTCCCACGGGCTTCCGGCGTATTTAATGGAGGAGAGGGGGGAGGCACCGGTGCCGCCATCGTGTCCGGCAATCAAGACGACATCGGCATGCGCTTTGGCGACTCCGGCCGCAATTGTGCCCACGCCAGCCTCGGCGACTAGCTTGACGCAAACCTTGGCGCGAGGATTGACCTGTTTTAAGTCGTAAATTAACTGAGCCAAATCCTCGATACTGTAGATATCGTGGTGGGGAGGAGGGGAGATGAGCATCACTCCGGGCGTAGAGCGGCGTAGGGTGGCAATGAGAGGGGAAACTTTGTGGCCGGGAAGCTGGCCGCCTTCTCCCGGCTTGGCCCCTTGGGCAATCTTGATTTCCAGTTCGGTCGCGCTGGCGAGGTACTCGGCGGTGACCCCAAAACGACCCGAGGCGACCTGTTTGATGCGGCTATTTTTCGAGTCGCCATTTTCCATTGTGGCAAAGCGGGCACGGTCCTCTCCTCCCTCGCCCGAGTTCGACTTGCCGCCAATCCGATTCATGGCGATGGCAAGTACCTCATGCGCTTCGGGGGATAGAGCTCCAAGGGACATCCCGGCGGTGGTGAAGCGGCGTCGGATATCCTCGGCGGGCTCGACCTCTTCCAGGGGGACGGCGGTACGACCTTTTTTCAAGCGAAGCAGGTGGCGGATGGTAATGGGGGTGCTCTTGTTGAGAGAGTCAACGTAGGTTTGGAATTGGGCGGGAGAGTTAGGCTTGGAGGGCTTGAATTGCGGGAGGGGTAATGGCGTGAGTCTCGCCATCCCGGCGCCAACGGTAGACGCCCGCGTCGGGGAGGCGTTCCGTGCTGGCGCCAGCGGCGGCGTAGCCTTCGGTGTGGCGGCGGATCGTTTCGTCGGCCAGTTGAGCACATTCGATTCCCCCAACTTGCGATGGGGTGCCGGTGAAGTGCTCTTGAATGAGAGTCGGCCCGATCCCGACGGCTTCAAAAAGCTGGCTCCCGTGGTAGCTGCTGAGCATGCAGATTCCCATTTTTGACATGATTTTGAGAAGGCCTTTGTCAACCGCTTGGCGGTAGGCGGAGATGATTTTGGTCGTATCGAGGTCGGGAAGAGCACCCTCCGCCTGCCAGCGAGCGGCCAGTTCCCAGACGAGGTAGGGAGAAACCGCAGAAGCGCCAAAGCTAATCAGGCAGGCGAAGTGGTGAACGTCGCGGCAGTCAGCCGTGTCGGCAATGAGGGAGGTGCGCATGCGCAGGCCAGCACGGATCAGGCTGTGATGCACGGAGGAGACCGCCAGAAGCATGGGTAGGGAAGTCTCCTCCGCGGTGGTCCCGCGGTCAGATAGGCAAAGAATCGAAATCCCTGCTTGCACAGCCGCAGTAGCCTCTTCGTTGATTTGGCGGAGTCGTTTTTGAAACGCATCCACTCCGCCGGAAACGGGGAAAAGAACGGAGATCGTTTTCGAGCGGAGGTGGGACTCTTTACGGGAGAGGATGGCAGGCAATTCGGCCGGAGAAATGACGGGGGAGTCGAGCCGCAGAAGTTGAACGTGTTCCGGTCCATCGGTCAGCCAGTTGGGGCGAATTCCTAAGTACACCGCGGTGGACATGACCAGCTTCTCGCGGATGGGATCGATGGGTGGGTTGGTCACTTGGGCGAAGAGTTGGCGGAAGTATTGGTAAAAGAGGCGTGCCCGACGGGAGAAGACCGCGAGAGCGGCATCGTCTCCCATCGATCCGGTGGCTTCCTCGCTCTTTTGAATCATGGGTAGCAGGACGACTTTGAGCTCCTCCTCGCTGTAACCAAAGGAGAGGAGAGTTGAGGTAAGGTCGGGCGGCACGGGCGGGAGTTGGGGGGTGGGTGAGGAGAGGGTTTGTAAGCCGTCCTTGACCCACTGGCCGTATGGTTTCTCAGAGGCGATGAATTTTTTAATGTCGGCGTCGCGCAGGAGTTTTTTGTGGATCGTATCGACCGCGATTATTTCTCCGGGGGCGAGGCGCCCTTTTTCAATGACCGATTTTTCGGGAATGTTGCCGATGCCGACTTCTGAGCCCATGAGGAAGAGTCCATCCTTGGTGATTTTATAGCGGGCGGGGCGAAGGCCGTTGCGATCCAAACAGGCGGCGACGATTTTCCCGTCGCTAAAGGCGAGGGCGGCCGGACCATCCCAGGGTTCGTTGAGGCATTCGTGATATTCGTAGAAGGCACGAACGTCGGGCGAAAAGGAGTCTTCCGAGCGATAGGCGGAGGGAACGAGCATGAGCATCGCGTGCAAGGGGCCTCGCCCCGAGATGGAAAGAAGTTCGAAAGCGTTATCGAGACTGGAGGAGTCGCTTCCGCCTGGCTGAATGATCGGGTGGAGAAGGGGGAGATCCGCGGGATCGAGGCCGGGATGAGAGAGATCCGCTTCTCGGGCGTGGACCCAGTTCCGATTTCCGCGGAGAGTATTGATCTCGCCATTGTGGGCGACCATACGAAAGGGGTGGGCGAGAGGCCAAGTGGGGAAGGTGTTGGTGCTGTAGCGTTGATGGAAGACGGCGAGGGCAGTTTCGTAGGCAGGATCTTGCAGATCGAGGTAGAAGCTTTTGAGCTGGGTGCCGGTCAACATTCCTTTGTAAACGATGGTGCGGGAGCTGAAGGAGGGAATGTAGAAGGGAGGCGTCCGATCGGTGGCACAACGGTGTTCGATTTCGTTGCGCGCAAGGAAAAGAGTCATTTCGAAAGCATCGTCGGAAAGTTTTTTGGCGTCGGGCCGAGCCACGAGAAGCTGTTCGATTCGGGGTGCGGAAAGAGACGCTTTTTCCCCAAGGATGCGGGGATTCACGGGGACGACGCGCCAACCGAGCGAGACGAGGCCACGGCGGGTGATGACTTCTTCGGCGATGCGGCGGATGTGGGCTTGGGCATACTTATCTTGGGGTGGAAGAAAGAAGAAGCCGACCCCGAGGTCTCCTTCGCCGTAGAGCTGGTGGCCGAGTTTTTCAACCTCTCGGCGGAGAAGCTTGGTGGGGATTTGGGTCAGTACGCCGGCTCCGTCCCCAGACTTGGCGTCCGCATCAAGGGCGCCACGGTGAGCGAGTTGGCAAACACAGCTGAGTGCGCGGTCCAAAATAGAGCGGGTGCGGCGGCCTTGAATATCGGCCACAATGCCGACGCCACAAGCATCGTGCTCTTGGGATGGGTGATAGAGCCCCTGGGGTCGGGGCATCGCGTGGTTGAGGGGGAACCGCGGCATGAGAGTTTTACAATACTTCACGACCCGATGGGCGCAAGAGTGGGAATCCTCTTGAGGGGCAGGGAGTTTAGGGGAATTGTGGTGTATGGCCCGTGCTCTATCTGGTTCTGATCGCAGGATTCGTCGCGTGCTGGTGTGTCTGCGCCGTGGGAAGCCCGGGGCGGTGGGGGTGGCGATGGTTTTGCGATCGATTTTTGCGCAGGCTGGGGTGCAAGCAAGATGGGTTTCCGAGAGCGGGCTGGCTCGAGCCAAGCGGAATGGGATTGATGCTGTCGTGGTCGGGGGTGGAGACGGCACGATGTTGCATGCGGCTCAAGCGACGATTGGTTGGGGGGTTCCCCTTTTAGGAATCAATCTGGGTTCGCTGGGATTTCTCACCTCGGTCAAGGCAGGGGAGGTGGGCACGGTGTTGCCGGAGATTTTGCGTGGTCGATATGGGGTGAGCAGCCGGACGGTCCTGTCGGTCAGGCTGACGGGTGGGCGTCAGGCCTGGAGTGCATTGAATGAAGTTTCAGTTGGGCCTCAAGCCGGGCAGTTGATGGTGCGGGTTTTGGTCAAGGTGGGCGGGGAGGTGCTGAGTGAATATCACGCGGACGGTTTATTGGTGGCGAGTCCGACGGGTTCGACCGCGTATTCGTTGTCGG
>LIBO01000100.1 GCA_001438005.1 Verrucomicrobia subdivision 6 bacterium BACL9 MAG-120507-bin52
CTACCTTGACCCTAAAGAAAATCAAAGGGAGGGAACAATTTTTTCAAAAAGGATTTATTTTTTGTTTTTGTTTAAATCTTTTTTGGTTTTTCTCCCCTTTAAACAGCTATTTTTGGGATGATTTAAAAGGTAACCTGCTCTTGGGATATTATCTTTGGACGGCTTCTTTTGCCCTAGCGGGTCTTTCCCTTTTTCCCCCAAATGAGAACTGGAAATCATATTTGAATCAGGTTTTTAGGCGTTTATTTTTTCCTGCCTTCTGCGTTTCTATTTTATTTGTATGTTACTTTTCCTTTCGGGCAATGAATGAACGACTCAAAAACGCCGAGAGCCGTCTGAGGCGAAAGGATCAGTCGGAAAACACACCTAAGTTCCGCACTCTTCCACTTGCAGAACTCACCGTCATCCCTTCAGCTTCTAAAACAATCTCTACTCCATTTCTTCTGGAGCTGAACAAACGAGTCGAAGCTGACCCCAAAGACGCAGCCCTACTGGTGGAGCGGGGTTACCTCTACGCGATTTTGGGCAATGAAGTCGAGGCTATGGAGAATTTTAACAAGGCATTGATATTAACTACCAACAAAACTTCCCTATACTGGAGTATGGGTTGGGCCTTGGTGAATCTCAATCGTTTCCAGGAAGCGCGAGATACATGGTCAAAAGCATGGGAGCCTAGCGATGGGAAACCCGAGCCAAGCTGGGTTCCGCGTGCCATGGCAATCGCATGTTGGAAATCGGGAAATAAAAACGAGGCTCTGGCTTGGTATCAAAGGGCGGTGGAGCGTGACCCCAGATCTCTGCTCAGCTTAGAGGGTATCAAAACGATTAACTGGAACACTAGGGAACAAAATTGGCTAATCGAAGTCTATGAGGCATGGAAAAGAGTTTATTTAGGTAGAAACTCCGTCCGAATAATGAATCAACGCCTAAAGCCTACAAATTCAAGCCCTTCCCGCCCAACCTCCCGCTAAAAATCCGCGCGAAATCGCGTCCTCAACCCCTTACTCCCTTAATCCCTAATCTCCCCCCCCTTACTTTGAGATCGTAAACCCACCGGTCCACATATCGTTCCTGTTTCGCGTGTCGCTCCCCCTCGGCACTTCCACGTTTGCCCCCACGAATACACTTCCCTCCTGCTTGGCCCGCGCTGCGTCAAACTGGACCGACTCCGCCATCGATTGGTTCGGAGCTAGTGAACCGGGGTAAAATTTCCGCGTCGCTCCATTCACCGTAATCTCAATCGTGGGGGAGTTCACCGTCTCCGTTCCACGATTCTGCACCGCCACCGTCACCTTTCCGGCCGGATCTAACTTCACTCCCGCAATGGCCAAATCCGTGATCCCTCTTTGATTTCTTTCAAAAACCCTCTGCAAATTGACCACCCCCCTCCCTGTCTCATCGTCTACCCCTGCGAATCCCGTGTCATTCGCATACCGAATGAGTAGCTCGGCCGCCTGCTTTCCAGTCAAGTTTCTCTCCTTCGATAAAATCGCCGCGATCGCCCCACTCACCAGCGCCGTCGAGCCCGAGGTTCCACTCACTTCGACCATCTTTCCCCCAGGCCAATTTGCTACCACCGCAAAACCGGGTGCCACCACATCCACCGCCGCCCCTCGGTTCGAAAAGTAAAGATGTTGCGCGTTCACCGGATCCCCATCGACCGACCCCACCGCCACCACCCCATCATACGCTGCGGGATAGGCCACCCGATTGATCGCCTCATTTCCAGTCGCAGCCACCAGCGCCACATCTTTCGATAACGCATAGGCCACCGCATCCCGCACCACCGAACTATCCCCCGTCGACCCAAGACTCATATTGATCACTTTCGCCCCCTGATCCACCGCCGCATAAATGGCTTTGGCCAATGTAAAACTATCCCCCCTCCCTACTCCATCCAGTACCGCGTACTCCAGAATCGTTGCCCCAGGTGCCGCCCCTTGCGCCAGTCCCCCCCCTGTAATCAAAGAGGCCATCGCGATTCCATGCCCCTCCTCGCTTCCCAAATCGACACTCTTGGGACTCAAACTCGTATCCATCAGCGCCACCGTCACCCCTTTTCCCCAATCCGATGTCACCCCCTCTCCACCCATCAACTTCACTGCATCTCTCCCCACGCCACGGTAAAAGGCATCCCCCATCGCCTTCACTTCCGCCGGGAGCTCAGGAACCGCCACATAGTAGTTCTTCCCCACCTCCATCTCAGATGCATTCGCCATCGATTTCAACCACTCCCCGTCTTTCACCTGCACCGCCCGCAAGCCGTCAATCTGACCCAATACCATCCCCGCGGGTGCCCCTTTCAAAAACCTCTCGTAGGCCGCTCGATTTTTGAAGCGAAGAATCTTCTGCCCCGGAATCTCATCGCCCGATCCCGTCTCCATCGACCCATCGAAACCCTCTTTTGCTTTTCCTGAACCACCCATCCGTGAATCCTTTCCCTCCTCCTGTCCCATCGCACCCTCAAGCTTCGCCTTGGAGATCGGTCGCGCCACAGGCTCCTCCTGTTTCATTTTATTTCCGTCCATTTCTCCTCGATCCATCGCCCACCACAGCCCGAAGAGAAGTGCCAAACCCCACAAGCCGTAACGAAGATAAGTCATCTCACCACCCTAGCCTACTTGATCCATAGGAAAACCCCTTGTCACGACCCCGCCCCATAGACGATTATAGAAACAACCTTAGCCGGCGTGGCGGAACTGGCAGACGCGACGGACTCAAAATCCGTTTCCCGCAAGGGAGTGTGGGTTCGACCCCCTCCGCCGGTAGGTTTTACTGACCCGTCCCAAAGCCACGAATGAGATAGAATTCCCCCCGCTCGTCCCAAAATCTCCCACCACCCCACTCCTTGACACCAGACCAGATCAGACCAGAATATTTCTATGAAGATGATCAATGTGCAAGCCGCCAAAACCCACCTCTCGCGCCTCATGGAAACTGCAGCCACGGGTACCGATATTCTTTTAAGCAAACACGGTAAGCCTATGGTCCGCCTGACCGCCTATCTTCCCACCTCTATCCCACGCCGCTTGGGTGGGCTGAATAAAAAGATTCGCATCGCCAAAGATTTCGATGCGGAAGATAAGCGCATTCAAGACCTCTTCTTGGGTTCATCTGTTTGAGCTACCTCCTCGACACCCATGTTTTCCTCTGGGCCTTGTCCAACCCAGATCGCATCCGATCGGAAATCCGTGCTCTCATCCTGAATCCTCTTTACCCAGTCTTTATCAGCGCCATCTCCGCCGTGGAAATCTCGATCAAGCAGACCTTGGGAAAGCTCCAAGCACCCAATAACCTCGAGCAGGAGATTGAAAAACGCGGATTTCAGACTCTCGCCCTAGAATATCGCCATGGAGCTAGGCTCCGTCACCTCCCCAACCACCATCAGGATCCATTCGATCGACTTCTACTGGCTCAGGCACTGGAGGAATCTCTAACCCTTATTACACACGACAAAAAACTCACCTCTTACTCCGCGAAAGTTCTCCTCACCTGACCCCACCTCAGCACCTCTGCCGATTCAATCCCCTTCTCTGGCTAGGGGTCGGTATACTTGAAGGTAGGTCACCCGCATCGATTCAATTCGCTGAAGCATAACTATGCAGCAACATGGATCTGCCAATAGGTTTTATCGACCCGCCCCATAACCACGGATGAGATAGAATTCCCCTGCTCGTCCCAAAATTTCCCACCCCTTGCCCTCAAACTCCTCTCGGTACACGTGCCGCAGCGTGATCCCCTCCACTTTTTGACCGGCCGACAATCCTTGCTGCAAATCACCTGGCTTCGCAAAAAGTCGACCCTCCGCCTCAATCGACGGTTTCACGACAACATCCGCATCCGCTCGACTGATCCAAACTTTTCGATCTGTCACGAAAAGCAAACCCGCCGCGCGCGCCCGATAAATAAAGAGACGCTCAGGTTGATGTCGATTGGCCAACTTCGCCAAGGAGCAAACACTTGCCTGTCTTCCCAAAAGATCATTGATCCGTTCCATCTCCCAACTGGCCCCGTGCCATAGAAAAATCGCCACTCCCGCCACCCATCCCACTTTCGCCAATACATCCCCCTTTCTGATTTTCCATCCCCAAAGCAAAATCAAAACGCTCGCCATGAGCATCGCCCCCACCAGATAGCCCGTCGAAGGTGTCACCTCCGCCGCTTCGCTCCAAACATAACGCACGCACCAAAGCATTGGCCCAAGCACCCCCAAGGAAATCAGCGCGAATCCCCAGCCCACCTTCTCACATCGGGGACAAACCTTCCCACTCAACCAAATCGCTAACGCCAGTGCCAAAGCCGGATAAATCGGAAGAATATACGTCAGTAATTTTGATCCACTGCAGCTCACCACCACAAAAGGAATCACCACGCTCGATCCCAAGAACCAACCCACTGGCCCCATTTTTTTCTCCCGGATCTTATCCACTGCCTGCCTGGCCAATCCTGGTAGGAAACCGGTCCATGGAATCGCCCCAATCACCAGAATCGGAATAAAAAACCACCAAGGCTTCGACCGGCCGTGCGTCGTGCTCGCAAAACGCTCTACCAACTCATAACCCAGGAAATAGTTCCACAATTCGGGGTAACGAAAACAAACCACCACAAACCAGCTCATCGCCACGGCAAAGGTGAGCAGAACTCCACTTTTCCACAGCAAAAACAATCTCTTTTCACTTCCCCTCGTCGCCCAAATCCAACTAATAGCTCCCGACAACGGCACCACCCACGCCATCGGCCCTTTGGCCAAAAATCCCAAGCCCATACATAAAAAGAAAAGGTAACCCACCCA
>LIBO01000101.1 GCA_001438005.1 Verrucomicrobia subdivision 6 bacterium BACL9 MAG-120507-bin52
CGCATCCGGGAAATTCTTCTTCATCCGCTCCAACTGCTCCTTCGCCAACACCGCCGCGTTCGTCAGCGGTGATTTGCGAGCCTCCGCCAAAGCAACCTGCCGATTGATCATTTGGTTCAAGATATTCATTTCCAATGAGTTGAACTGAGCGGCCGGTACTTTATCCCGCGCCAAATTAAAGTTTAGCAGCGCCCGATCCACCTCCCCATCCAACTGGGCCCGCGTGATTTTGATGCCCTTGCCTTCCGCCACCACAAATCGCGGATCTTTCGGATCTTTGACAGCACAGCCCACAACCAAAACTGCGGTGAGAAGAGTGAAACAGAGAGAGAGATGTTTTTGCATAGAACTGGCAAGGTAAGGCGAAATTCCTCCTTTTGGCAAGCCTCCGCATCACGCCCTGCTTCCGCCTTGCTAATCTCTCCCTGAGTGGGAATCGTCCTTTCGTGCCCAACGGTTCCCTGCTCTACGCCCTCATCGGCCTTCTGGCCGGCCTCGCCTCAGGGTGTTTTGGCATTGGAGGCGGCGCCCTCGTCGTCCCCGCCCTCACCCTCCTCTGCGGCGTCCCCTACCACGTCGCCGTCGGCACCTCCCTCGCTCTCATCATTCCCATCACCTTCGCTGGCTCTCTCGCCAATTGGAAATTAAACACAATCGACTGGAAAATCGCCGCCGCCTGTGCCCTCACCGGCATGCTCGGAGCCATCCTCGGCGCTTTCCTCATCCAGCGAGTTCCCGAACTGATCGCTCGCCGCGCTTTCGCCCTATTTCTTCTCTATGCCGCCTGGCGACTCTGGACGAAGTAATACCCCCCACCCCAGCTCACCACTTCTTGCCCTCATTTTCACCCATCGGTATGCTTTTCCCGATTGCCGCGTGGTGCAATTGGTAGCACACCACACTCTGAATGTGGGTGTTCTAGGTTCGAGTCCTAGCGCGGCAGCCAAAACCATCCTATGAATCCTTCGCCCGGTCGCCTCATCGTTGTCGGTACTCCCATCGGAAACTTATCCGACATCTCCCCGCGCGCGTGCCAAGCCCTCGCCACCGCCGATCTCATCGCCGCCGAAGACACCCGCCACTCCGGCCTCCTTCTCCAACATCTCAGCCTCAAAAAATCATTTCTCAGTGTGCAAAAGTTTAACGAAGCCTCCCGCGAATCGGAAATCATCGAACGCCTTCGCTCCGGTCAAACCATCGCCCTCGTCACCGATTCCGGCATGCCCGCCATCTCCGACCCAGGCGAACGCATCATTCGCGCCGTCCGCCGCGAAAATCTCCCGGTCGAGGTTATCCCCGGTCCCTCCGCCCCCATTCACGCCCTCATTGCCAGCGGTCTACCCGCTCTTCCCTTTTACTTCGGTGGTTTCCTGCCTCCCAAATCGGGAGGTCGCCTCAAGGAACTTACTCTGGCTGCCGCCCGGAACCACACCTCCATCTACTTGGAGTCTCCCCACCGCCTCTCCAAAACGCTCGCCGTCCTGGTCGAAGTTTTCCCTGCCGATTCCCAAGTTTGCGTCGCGCGCGAACTCACCAAGAAGTTTGAGGAGGTCTTCGTCGGTACCCCCTCCGAAGTTGCCGCTCACTTCGGGGAAAAAGCAAAAGGCGAGATCACTCTCGTGCTCTCGCCTCTCTGCCGTTAGCCGACTTTTGCCGGCACGTCCGACTCGTTTAGTTCGACGACGTTCCTTTTGCTTCCTTCTTCTGCTTGTAAATATTGTCTCGCAACGTGTCCACGCTTTTCACCATCTCCTGCCCAGCGGTCCGGGCCTTCTCAACCATCGGAGTGCAGGTCTTGATCGAGTCCGGCGTAAAGGAAGAGGCGAAATACTTTTTCAAATCCTCCAGTAGGGCGATCAGATCGTTGGCATCCCCGCCTACCTCACGCAACTGCTTGTCCAAAACGTCGAAGTCGGCTTTCGCCTTATCAATCTGATCATTCGTCATCTTGCGCATATCTTTGTCCGTCAAGCCCGACACTTCCTTGCTCCAGGCAGCGATCCGTTGGCCTTGGAGATCCCGCACCCTCTCCACCCGATCCTTGATGTTGCCTCGGATATCCTGAAGGTCGCTTAGGTTGTCCTTAAACTGATCAAACGAGTTGTTCTTATCATTTCCGTCCATTAACTCGCCCAAATTTGTCATGACGTAGCTCAAGCGCTTCTGCGCCCGGCCCATGAGATCATCCAACTTGTTCATGCTCGTCGCCTGATCCGCGGCAAGATTGAGGGAGTCCGAGTTTTGAGCCAGGCCCGAGAGGGGCAGAGCCACTGCAAACGCTAACGCGAGGGTGAGGATACGGTTCATGATGTGTCTCCTTTTTTGTTATTTGAGCAGGTCCGTGATCCGCACGACTCCGTCTTTTTTCGATGCCGGGACTTCCGCCACTGAATTCAAAATGTCTTTTGCCGAAACCATCGGCTTCCCATAAAAATCAGCATTCGCCTCCTCGTTGATATTCACATCAAACCCCCCGAAATTTACGCCCAGCTTGGCCCCCTTGTTCCAGATATAGACGTGAAAGTCCCGGTCTCGCATCGAGGCATCCACCGCCGCTCCACCCTTGGGCCCCATCACCGCCCCCGCCGAAGCGCTGGAAAAATGCTGGCCATCCGTCCCCCACTTGCTCACCACACCCTCCTTCATCAGTAAAATCACGATGTCGTTATCCGTCCCACCCACGTCGATTCCCAGTGTGCCGCCATCCGTGGTAATTGCCACCGGGCCACTCCAGCCCTTCTCCGTCTTCGCCATGAGAATTCCGTCTCCCCCCGACCCGCCAATGCCAATCGAGAAGCCCGTTACATTCAAAATCACGATGCCCTTGGCCTCTTTCACCAGCTCCATGTTCAGAATATCTTCCCGTTTCATCTTGCCCAAGATCTCCGCACAATCGGGGATAAGTTTTTCCAGCGATTCCGCCCGGCCGTTTGCCGCGGGGAGTGCGATCAGAGTTGCGAGAAGAATTCGGAGCATGTTTTTCATAGGGTATTTCCTTGGGTTAGGGTGGAAGGGATATTGTGCCCACTCTTCCGCTTAAAAAGCAAGGCGGGAATCAGGGGGCCAGGCCTGGAGTGCTCGCCCGCATGAAACTCGGAGCCGCCTCCGCTGTGAACTGCTTCAACATCTCCACCGTCTGCGTCTCATTTTTCCCCAGCGGCATAAATCCCTCCGTCACCACCGACATCACAATCACGTACGCCCACCGATGATTCAGATTTTTCGTAATTCGGTCCAAGCTGGTCAGAAAAACCCGGCTCCAGTGATGCGGAGTCGTCACCTCGCTTCCGACAAACCAGTAAAAGTAGTTCGCGTATAATTTTCTCCTATCCCCCTGTGCCACTTCAATATCCCGCACCAAACTCAGATTCATCACCTCCAGATCCCGCCCATCCGCCAAATCGATCTCCTCCACTCGCCCCCCCCGCATCGTCCATCCCTGCGCCGGCAAACACACCTCAGGCCGATGAATACTTCTCTTCTCCCCCCCGCTTAAAACAATCGAGGCCAGGATGCGGTCCCCGCCCGCATCCACGTACTCCCGTCGCGTGATCTGCGTGTCCTTCGGCAGCGTGGCCAGCTCTCCCATCGTCGCCGCCACCTCCTTTCCCCTAAAGCCTCCCACCTGCTCGGGCAAATCCATCACCACCCCAGCCTGCGGCGTCGTGTTCGATGTCGGCACCAACACACAAAGCGCCGCCACCCCTCCACCCAACGCCAGCAAAACGGCCACTCGAACCCAGGCCCCTTTTCTCATCCCCTCGCTCATTTTTACTTTCCTTTCTCCCGACCAAGCCCCTGCAAAATTCGGCTCACCCCCACCATTCCCCCCAAGGCCACCACAAAGACAAAGAAACCCGCCGCCATGTGAAAGGTCGTCGGATGCTCCTCCGTCCCAATCGCCACCGCACTGCCCAATAAAATCGTCCCCAGCGTCAACATCACCATCCGCGCAAAATTTCCCATCACCGCCAAAGCCGGAGAGAGAAGGAACAACACCCACTTCTGCCACCCTCTCTCCAGCGAGAGATGCGCATAAAGCGCGCTCACCATCATCAGGGCAAATAAGGATCGTATGCCACTGCACGGCGTCGCCACATCCAGCGCAAACCTCTGCCCCTGCGCCAACCCCTTCGCATAGTCAGGAGCCGAGACCAGCGCCGTCCCGACCCGCAAGGTATCCACCCCCACCAAGTTCAGAAAAAATTGGGACAGCTGACACATCAAGCCCCGCAACGGAAAAGCCAGGATCGTATCCAAAAAATAAAACGGGTAGGCAAACATGAGAAACGCATACGGAAACGCCACCGCTCTCATCATCTCCCACCCAAAAAGCCACAAAATCAAACCCCCAATCATCAACTGCAACGAGAGGAACCCCACAATCGTAATGTCGATCTTGTATCCCACCCAAAATAATCCCAATGCCGCCACCACCCCCACCACCCCCCAGCCCGAAGGACGAATCACTACCTTTTCCAGCTCCTTGGCCCGATGCAAAATCAATCCCACCGAAATCAAGGGCACGATCATCCCATGATGCCAATCCGCCGTGGAGGGATCGGTCCAAAATCGGCCCAACATGTCGAACACACTCCGCGCCCGACTCTCAAACCCAAAATTATACGGAATCCACCCGTACAATCCCACCACCACCGCCACCGCCACCGCCATTTCCATCCACAAAGTCCGATCCTGCCACTGCGAAATCACGCCACCGCCGCTGCCCTTCTCT
>LIBO01000102.1 GCA_001438005.1 Verrucomicrobia subdivision 6 bacterium BACL9 MAG-120507-bin52
AGATCGGATCGATCCTCTTGGGTTGTTTCGATTCGGTCAATGCCGACGGATCCGACAACAAGAACGCTCATGACCGAAGAGCATCCTTCATCGGAAGGGAAGTGCCAAGCCGAGAAATGATTTCGCGAGCAGCTTTCGTCGGATCCGGAGCAAGAAGGAGATGGCTGACGACGCAGACTCGGGTCGCACCCAACGAGGCTGCTTCGGTGACTCGATCGGGGTTTAAGCCGCCGATGCAAAAAAAGGGAATGGTGACGGGGCGCAGGATTTCCCGAATTTTGGCGGGGCCGATGGGTGGGTAGTCCGGTTTGGTTCCCGTGGCGTAGAGAGGGCCAAAGCCGAGGTAATCGGCCCCCAGCGCTTGGCCGGCGGTGGCTTGGCAGGGAGAGTGAGTGGATAGGCCAAGGAGGGCGGAGGAGCCGAGAAGGCGGCGAGCTTCGGGAATCCCCAAGTCATCTTGGCCGAGGTGGCACCCAGCCGCGCCCGAGGGCGCAACCAGGTCGGGATGATCGTTGAGCAGGAGGGGAAGGCCGCGCTGGGCGAGGAGAGGGACGAGAATTTTGGCGGCGGCAAGGATTTCATCCTTGGAGAGTTTTTTTGCGCGGAGTTGGAAAATCCCGACTCCGCCGTCGGCAAGTTTGGTTGCGAGCGAGGGCCAAGAGGAGGTCGGGGCGTACGAGGAGTCGAGGATGGCGTACAGGCGGGCTTGTTGGAGAGCGGCGTGGGCGCGGGAGGGATCGAGGGCTGGCGCCATGAGTTAGGCCGACGATTCGACTTTCCGCTCGAAAAACCTCTCCAAGAAGTGGGTGGAGTACTTTCCGCGGCGAAAATCTTGATCCCGGACGATGCGTTGGCCCAGCGGGATGGTGGTTTTGACTCCGCGGATGATGGTTTCATCGAGGGCGCGTTGCAGGCGGGCGACGGCGGTGGCGCGGTCAGGGCCCACCGCAATGAGTTTTCCGATCATCGAGTCGTAAAACGGCGGAATGGAGTAACCGCCGTAGATGTGGGAGTCCATCCGGATGCCGATGCCGCCGGGCGGGTAGTAAAGATTGATTGTCCCGGGGGAGGGCCGAAAGTCGTGGGCGGGATCTTCGGCGTTGATGCGGAATTCGATGGCGTGGCGGATGGGGCGAAGGTTCTCCATTTCGGAACCGAGACGCTCTCCGGCGGCGATCTTGATCTGCTCTTTGACGAGGTCGATTCCGTAGACTTCCTCGGTGACGGGATGTTCGACTTGGATGCGGGTGTTCATTTCGAGGAAGTAGAAGTGGCCCGCATTGTCCACGAGAAACTCCATCGTGCCGGCGTTCTCGTAGTGCACGGCCTCGGCCAGTTTGATGGCGGCTTTGCCCATCCGCTTGCGGAGATCGTTGTCGAGGAGGGGGGAGGGAGATTCTTCGAGCAGCTTCTGGTGGCGGCGTTGAATCGAGCAGTCGCGCTCTCCGACATGAATGATTTTGCCCCGCTTGTCCCCGAGGATCTGGAATTCGATGTGATGCGGCTCCTCGATATACTTCTCCAGATAGACATCGGGGTTGCCGAAGGCTTTTTCCGCTTCCATCCGTGCGGCCAGAAAACCTTTGACGAGGCTGACGTCGTTATGGGCGGGTCGCATTCCTTTACCTCCGCCACCGGCAACGGCCTTAATCATGACGGGGTAACCGATTTTTTTGGCGGCTTTGATCGCTTCCTGCTCGGACGTAACGGGGCCATCACTGCCTGGGGGAATGGGGACGCCGGCTTTGCGGGCATTCTCTCGGGCCAAGGATTTGTCTCCCATCCGACGGATCGATTCGGGAGAGGGGCCGATGAAGCGGATATTGCAGGATTGGCAAACCTCGGCGAAGTGGGCGTTTTCCGAAAGGAACCCGTAACCGGGGTGGATGGCGTCGACGTCTCCGACCTCAGCGGCAGAGATGATGCGGTCAATTTTTAAGTAACTTTCCGCGCTGGGTCCGGGTCCGATGCAGATGGCTTCATCGGCGGCCTGGACGTGGAGGGAGTCGTGATCGGCCTCCGAGTAAACCGCGAGGGAGCGAATTCCCATGTCTTTGCAGGCGCGAATGATGCGGAGGGCGATTTCGCCGCGATTGGCGATGAGGATTTTTTCAAACATGGTCGTGGAGGAGTGGTCGGGAGAGTGGCTCCCAAAAGAAATTAGGCAGGGCGGATGCGGAAGAGGGGTTTGCCGAACTCAACCGGCTTGCCGCTTTCCGCAAGAATTTCGGTAATGGTGCCTGACATTTCGGCTTTGATTTCGTTCATGACCTTCATGGCTTCGATGATGCAGACCACGCTTTCGGGCGTGACCGCCGAGCCGACGGAGACGTAAGCGGGGGCGTCGGGGGCGGGGGAGCCGTAGAAAGTGCCGACCATGGGGGAGTTGATGGTGGGGAGAGTCTCGGCGGGCGGAGTCGGGGCGGCCATGGGGATGGGGGTGGGAGGAAGGGTGGCTGAGACGGGAACGAGGGTGGGGGCGGTGAGGAGGTTGGGGGAGGAGGAGAAGACTTGAGGTTTGCCGTCGGGTCCGCGCTGGATACGGATTTTGGTTCCGTCTTTTTCGTATTCGAATTCGGACAGGCTATTTTTCCTCATCAGATCGATCACCGCCTTGATCTCTTTAATGTCCATAGAATCGCTATATTACCGCCTATTTTGCAGAGAAATCAAAGAAAATTGACTATATCATTAAAGTAATTGGAAAATCACTGTATATTTGTTCGGAAACAAATCAAAGAGGGTTCTTGGTTGGAATTAAGAGGTCAGTCCGGCGGTGCGAAGGCAGGCGACTTCGATGGCCAGGTTGGTGTCGATGTTACGGGAAAGGGCCAGGCGGAGTTTTTCGAGGGCATCCACCTCTCGGATGATTTCGGGGCGGAGGGTGGATTCGGCGCGGGCCCAAGTGGATCGGATGAGGTGGGCGATAATATCCTCCCGTACCCGGACTAGTTGCCCAGCCAGGTAGGCGGAGTGGGCCGACTCGCCCTCATCTCCTTGCTCCTCCTTGGCGGGCTCGATTTGCGCTTCTAACCGAGCCCGGGTGGAAAGCAGAAACGATTGGAGAAGGGTGGCGCGGCGATAAGCCCCGAGGGCGTTGGGCTCGTCGGATTGAGCCCAGTGGCGGGTGAATTCGTCGATCCCCTCGATCGGGCTGGATTTCTCCTCCGGCAAAATAGGAAAAGTGAGGCAGCGGGAGCGAACGGTGGGCAGGAGCTGTTCGGGGCGATCGGAGGTGAGGATGAGGAGAGAGTGGTCGGGCGGTTCCTCCAAGGTTTTGAGAAAAGCGTTGGCCGCCTCGGCCGGAGGGAGGCACATTCTTTCCGCTTCCAGAATCAGGGCAACTTTGATCGGAGCGCGGTGGGGTTTGCGGGAGAGGGAGTGTTCGAGCTGACGGACTTGGGCGATCGAGACGCGACGAGATTTCGATTCCGGGCGGAGAACAAAAAAGTCGGGGTGTCCCTCCAGCTCCGCATCGAGAAGGTTAGCGGCTAAACCGCGACCGAGTGACTCCAGTTCGGAGGGGGGAGCACCCGTGAGCAGGTGAGCGTGGGCCAATCTGCCCTCTTTCGCGGCAACCTGAAACAGCTCCTCAACGCGGGAGGGTGGGAAAGGCATGGCGGAGTTCCTTTTGGATCATGGCAAAGGTCTGTTCCCGAGTGCCGGAGGCGTCAATGAGTTTGATTCGTTTGGGCTCCCGTACGGCGAGGTCGCGATATCCTTGGGCAACCTTTTGATAAAAATCGAGGCCGAGATCTTCGAGCCGATCCTTTTGTCCAACGGGCCGGGGTCGTCGGAGAGCGCGACTTCTGGCCTCGGCCGGATCGAGGTCGAGAATCAAAGTGAGATCGGGCTCGCGTTGGGCGATGGCGAAGTGATTGATAAAATTGACCTCGGCCATGGGCAGGCCGCGGGCATTCCCCTGGAAGACGGTGGTGGAGTCGTGGAAGCGGTCGGCAATGATCCATTCGCCTCGAGCGAGGGCGGGATGAATCAGTTTGCGGACGAGTTCGGCGCGGCTGGCGGCAAAGAGGAGGAGCTCCGTTTCCGCGGTCATGGATTGGCCCACGGGATCGTGTTTGAGAAGGTGGCGGATGGATTCGCCGACGGGGGTGCCGCCGGGTTCCCGCACCTCGTGCACGGTCAGGTTGGAGGAGCGAAGCCAAGCGAGGGTGGAGGTGATTTGGGTGCTTTTGCCGCAGCCTTCGCACCCTTCAAAAGTAAGAAAGCGACCGGCAGAGGTCATTCGGGGATATCGAGGGCGGCCACCGCCAGAGCGGCGATCCCATCGCCACGACCGATAAAGCCAAGCTTTTCATTGGTGGTGGCCTTCATATTGACTCGGGCGACGGGGATTCCAAGGGCAGCAGCAATTTTTTGGCACATGGCGGGAAAGTGAGGGAGAAGCTTGGGGGCTTCGGCTAGAAGAGTGGCGTCGACATTCAGGATGGTGGCCTTTTTTTCTTTGGCGATTCGGGCGGACTCAGCCAGGAAGAGGGTGCTGGCGACATTTTTCCACTTGGGGTCGGTATTGGGAAAGTGGGCACCGATATCGCCTGCCCCGAGGGCTCCAAGGACCGCATCGGTCAGGGCATGAAGAAGGACATCGGCATCGGAGTGACCTTCGAGGCCTCGTTCATAGGGAATGGTGACGCCGCCAAGGACGAGGGGTCGTCCCGTGACCAGCGGATGAACATCATAACCAAAGCCAACGCGCAACATG
>LIBO01000103.1 GCA_001438005.1 Verrucomicrobia subdivision 6 bacterium BACL9 MAG-120507-bin52
GTTAACCCCCCGGCCCCGAGAATCAGGACCTTCATGCTCCCGCCCTATCCCTCGATGGTATTGATCTCAACCGGCTCGACCTGCACGCCCTGCTTTTCAAACCACTTCACCACCTCATCAATTTTCTCATGCGTGCTCGTAAATTCGAGGGCCATCACAAAAACATCCCGATCCGCCGTGGCCGACCGAACATTAAACTCCACGTCAAACTTCTTGCTCATCAGATAAAGCAGGGGCTTCTTGCCTATCTCCGGGGCGAAGGTAAGCCAATACCGCAAGCTGATTCGTTTTGCCGCCACTGCTTTAACCCCCCGCGATCGCCGGCACGATACTGACCTCATCGCCCGCCTTCAAAAGCGTCTGCTGGTTTTGCAAAAAGCGAATATCTTCCCCACCCACATAGATGTTCACGAACCGGCGCACTTCACCTTTATCGTCCACTAAACGATCGTGAATTCCCGGAAACGATTTCTCTAAAGAGGCCAACATCCCCTGCACGTCTTTGGCCTCCACCTCGACCGTATCTTTCTGACCCGTGAGCGCACGCAGCGGGGTAGGAATACTGACGGAGATAGCCATAGCAGAACCTTAGACTTTGACTCGTGCTTTGGCCAGCCCGGACGAGAGCAACGCATCGAAATCCCTTAAACTCGGTTTGATTTTCGATGGCGCCCCTAGATGACCCGTCAATGCCTCCACCGTTTTTAACCCGTGCCCCGTGATGCAAAGCACTACCTCTTCATGGTGCGGAATCTTGCCCGTCTCGACCAACTTCCTGGCACAGGCCACCGTCACCCCACCAGCCGTTTCGGCAAAGATTCCCTCCGTCTCCGCCAAAAGCTTCATGCCTTCAATGATCTCCTCGTCCGTTGCATCCTCCGCCCAACCCCCCGTCCGGCTCATCGACTTCACCGCATAGTACCCGTCCGCCGGCGTTCCAATGGCGAGCGACTTTGCAATCGTCTTCGGGTGCGGCACCGGCCGAATTAAATCTGTCCCCCCTTTTCGGGCCGAGGAGATGGGATTGCACCCCGTCGCCTGTGCCCCGTGGATCGCATAGGCAGACTTGCTGACCAACCCCAGTTGGGTGAACTCCTTGTACGACTTATCGATCTTCGTCAGCAGCGACCCACTCGCCATGCAAACCACCGTGTGCCTCGGAATCCGCCAGCCTAACTGCTCCATCACCTCGTAACCGACCGTCTTCGATCCCTCCGCGTAGTAAGGACGCAAATTCACATTCACAAAACCCCAGCCATATTTTCCCGCAATCTCCGAACACAACCGATTCACCGCATCGTAGGCACCCTCAATCCCCACCACGTTGGTTCCATAGACCAAACTGTTCATCACCTTGTTCTGTTCCAAATCTGCCGGAATCAAAACCCAGCTCTCCATCCCCGCACTCGCCGCATTCGCCGCGACCGAGTTCGCCAAATTTCCCGTTGAAGCACACGCCACCACCTTGAACCCCAACTCCCGCGCCCGCGAAAGCGCCACCGCCACCACCCGATCCTTAAAACTCAGGGTGGGGTGATTCACCGTGTCGTTTTTCACATAACACGCCTTCACGCCAATCGCCTTGGCCAAACGATCCGCTTTGACCAAAGGAGTAAAGCCAACCTGTTTTCCCACCGTCGGCTCCCCTTCTATCGGAAGAAGCTCCCGATATCGCCACATCGAATTCCCGCGAGACTCAATCACCTTTCGGGTCAGGACCGACCCAATCGCTCCATAGTCGTAATCGGCCTCCAGCGGTCCGAAGTCAAATTCGCACACATGGATCGCCTGCGGGGGATAAGTCCGCCCGCACTCGCGACACTTCAACTTCGAGAAAAATTTTCCAGCCATACTACTTTCTCGCACCCCGTCTCAACTTGAAACCCAATTGTGGCCGGTTTCTTCGCCTGTCAGAATGGGGGGATTACATCGCGTCACAACGCGGAATGCTAATCCTCTCATCCTTTCCGACACTCCCCCTTTCGGGAAAGCGCCTGACTGGGTTTGGCACCCTAACAACCCCATCCGAAGATGGGATCCGGTTGCCGCAGTTTCATAGGGCCAGCCCCTCCACTGCTCTTGATAAGAAGCGCAGAGATATATTCCACGAAGTTGGCTCTTTCGTCAAGGCACCACGCATCTTTCAGTTCACAGCTAAAAAAAAGTTGCCATCGTCAATGCTATGACCGATGCCCCAACTCTTCTCCGTGCGGGTAAGGTCCGCGATATCTATCGCTGGCAGGAGGAAACTTGGCTCGTCGCCACCGATCGCATCTCCGCCTTCGACGTCATTCTCCCCCAGCCTATACCCGGCAAAGGCACTCTTCTTACCTCCATCTCCCGTCACTGGTTTGAGACCTTGCCCGAGGCGCGGCCTCACCACGTCCTCGGTTTCGACGTGCCCGCCGGCGTCCCCTCCCCCGAAATCTACGCCGGCCGGCTCACTCGCTGCCGCACCGCCCAACCCCTCACGGTCGAATGCGTCGTTCGCGGCTACCTGGCCGGTAGTGCCTGGGACGAATATAAAAAGAAAGGATCCGCCTGGGGTCGACCTCTTCCGAAGTATCTGATCGAGGCCGGCCTTCTCCCCGAACCCATCTTCACCCCCACCACTAAGGCGGAGCAGGGCCACGATCTCCCCCTGACCGACGAGGCGGCCGAACAACAGCTCGGTTCCTCCACGTTTCGCCAAGTACGCGAACGCAGCCTCTCTCTTTACAACGCCGCTCGTAACCGCGCCGAAAAGGCAGGCATCATTCTGGCGGACACAAAATTTGAGTTCGGCACCGATAAAAAAGGAAATCTCCTCCTCATCGACGAACTTTTAACACCCGACAGCAGCCGCTTCTGGCCGTCCGATCTTTGGCAACCAGGCCAAACACCCCCCAGCTTCGACAAACAGTTCGTTCGCGACTACCTCACCAGCCTAAAAGAGTGGAATCACCAACCCCCCGCTCCCTCCCTTCCCGCCTCAGTCATCCAAGGCACCCTCGATCGCTACCGCGAAGCTTGTCGGCGAATCACTGGCTCCGAGCCTACCCTACCCAAACCGTGAGCAAGCTGGACCACCGCGCGGTGGAGGACTTTCTCGCCGCCGGCGCCATGGAGCGTGGCCACGCTCTCCGCACCCAATCCATTCAACGAAGACTGCTCGAGCGCCTCGCCCTCTGGCTCGATCGAAAGAGAAATGGCAAAGATTGGGCCTCCGTCCAGCCCGATGACCTCCGCGAATTCCTGTCCTACCGTCGCCAATCGGGCCGCGTCGGTCCCACCACTCTTCGGCTGGAGACCTCCATTCTCCGCACCTTTGGGGCGCACCTTCAGCGAATGGGACGCACCCAAAAAAGCATGTCGGTCGGACTTCGCTCCCCCAAACTTTCCCGCAAACTCCCTCCCTCCCTCACCGCAGATCAAGTTCGCCGTATCCTCGAGTCCCCCTCTCCCAAAACTCCCCTCGGCTTGCGAGACCGCGCCCTTCTCGAACTTCTTTACGCCGCTGGCCTCCGTGCCTCGGAAATTCTCTCCCTTCGAATCGAACAACTGGATCTTCCCGGACGTAGTGCTCGTGTCATCGGCAAAGGGGATAAGGAGCGACTCGTTCTTCTGGGCCAAGCCGCCCAAGAAGCCATCGAGCGGTACCTTCACACTGCCCGACCGAAACTCGTTCGCTCAAAATCGGGTGGGGAGGTCTTTTTGGGAAATCACGGCCGCCGCCTGACCACCTCTCATCTTTGGGGAATCGTCAAACGGGCCGCGCAAACCGCTGGCCTCGATACCCGCGTCTATCCCCACCTTCTGCGCCACTCCTTTGCCACCCATCTCCTCTCGGGTGGAGCCGATCTCCGCGTGATTCAGGAGCTGCTCGGCCACGCCAGCATCGGAACCACCGAAATCTACACCCACGTGGATGAAGACCGGCTTGCGGCCACGATCGATCGCTTCCATCCTCGTTCTCAGAAAAACCGTACCCGATGAAACTACCTATCCTCGGACACACCTTTCGCAACGCCGATCTCCTGGCTCGCGCTCTAACCCATCCCTCCGCCCGAACCTCGCCCGGTGCCCTGGGCGACAATCAGCAGCTTGAATTTTTAGGGGATGCGATTCTTCAGGCCGCTTTGAGCGACCTTCTCATCGCCACTCACCCCACCTCCTCCGAGGGCGAACTGACCGCTATGCGCGCCAGCCTAGCCAACCGCCACACTCTTTCCGAGCTGGGGCGGGAACTGGGGCTCTCTCCCTTTTTGCGGGTCGGGGTCGATGCGGCCCGGGAAAAGGTCCACGAATCGACCGGAGCCTTGGCGGATGTTTGGGAAGCCATCCTCGGAGCGATTTTTTTGGACGCGGGTTACCAGCCCGCTCGAACTTGGACCGCCTCCGTTTACGGAGACCGTATTGCCCAAGCCAAAAAGATCGCCGAACAGGCCAACCCTAAGGGGCAACTTCAGGAACTTCTCCAATCCCGCAACCAACCCGTGCCCGTCTATGAACTGCTCGAGTCGGTTGGCCCAGATCATGAAAAGACTTTTACCATTCGCGTTTTAGTGGATGAGAAAGAGATTGGGCGGGGCACCGGGCGAAGCCGCAAATCGGCTGAATCCACCGCCGCCGCCCACGCCTTAGGGCAAATCACATGAAAGGTCTCATTCAAGGTCCGGGCTTTCCCTTTGTTGCCCCCTTCGCGCTTTTCATGGGGCTTCTCTACGTCCG
>LIBO01000104.1 GCA_001438005.1 Verrucomicrobia subdivision 6 bacterium BACL9 MAG-120507-bin52
GGCCTCTACTATGATTGCCACAAAATCGAACATATGCAGCACGACCAAACCATTCTCGCCTACGAAATGAATGGGAAGGTTCTTCCTGAATGCCATGGCGCCCCCCTTCGCCTTCGCAATGAACTCGAACTCGGATTTAAATCGGTTAAATGGGTTCAATCGGTTGAGTTTGTCGAAAGCTTCACTTCTCTCGGCTTGGGAGAAGGCGGCTTTAACGAGGATTATGAGTTTTATACCACACGCAACCCCATCTAAGACCATGTCCCCCACTCTTCTTGATCCATTTGGCCGAAAGATCAACTACCTGCGTGTTTCCATCACGGATCAGTGTAACGAACGTTGCCTCTACTGTCGCCCCTCTGGCTATCGCGGTTGGACTCCCCGTCCAGACCACCTCTCCAAATCCGAGTTGATCCAAGTCATTACCGCAGCCGTCCAGATGGGATTCGAGCATATCCGCCTGACCGGCGGCGAACCCCTCCTTCGACCTGACCTTCTCGAAATCACGCAAAGCATCCGTTCCATCCCAGGACTTGCTTCCCTATCCCTTTCAACCAATGGAATCCTCCTTGCCCCCATCGCCCAACAACTTCATCGCGCTGGGATCCAATCGATCAATCTTAGCCTCGATGCCCTTCAACCAGCCCTGTATCAAAGGATTACCGGGGGGTCACTGGATGATTTCCTCAACGGATTCCGTGCCTCCCTTCAGGCTGGCTTTCCTCAGGTCAAATTAAATTGTGTTCTCTTACGCGGACTCAACGATCAAGAACTCCGCCCTCTCGTTCACTTTGCTGCGGAACACCACGTTCCCATTCGCTTTATTGAACTCATGCCACTCACTCTGATCCCCTCCCAAGGCCAGGATCTCTTCCTCTCCATTCAAAACGCGCAGGAGATCCTCGGCGGACCTGAAAACTTAATTCCCCAGCCGAACTTTCAAGCAGGACGCGGCCCAGCCCGCTACTTTAAAGACAGAACCTCCGGCGCAATGGTTGGGTTTATCGGAGCTCTCACCACCCCTGATTTCTGCGACTCCTGTAATAAGATTCGCCTCACGGCCGACGGTAAACTGCGCCCCTGCCTTGGACGCCACGGTGAAATCGATCTTCGTACCGAACTCAGGGATGGTTCACGCACCCCCCACAAGCTCCTTCTCCAAGCCGTCGCGAACAAACCCAAAGATCACGAATTCAGCTCCGGATATGAGCCTTCTCGTCCGATGACCGCGTTGGGTGGCTAAACTGTGCATATCCTCTACTTTGCCCACGCACGCCTAGCCGTCGGTGCTTCCGAGGATTCCCTATTCTCTGCCGAACCCCTGACCCAAGATGAGTTTTGGCATCTCCTTACCTGTCGGCACCCCGCTCTTCTCCCCCTTCAAACTTTCTGCCGCCTAAGCAAAAATTGCCACTTTCTCCAAACGGGCCAAATGATTGATCCTGATGACGAAGTTGCCATTCTTCCCCCCGTCTCCGGAGGATAGATGAAAGTTTTTCTCCTTCTCTCTCCCGATCCTATTCAACCCCTTCCTTCGATATCCGACCCTTCGGTGGGTGCCGCCGTCACGTTCTCGGGTCTGGTGCGAGATAGCGAGGAACATCGACCCATTTCATCCCTTTTTTATGAAGCTTACCTACCCATGGCGGAAAATAGTATCCGAGAAATACTCGGACAACTATCCCTCCAACACACCTGCACATCGTTCGAGCTCCTCCATCGTCTCGGCCATGTTCCTGTCGGCGAACTTTCACTCTGGATCCGCGTCCTTGCTCCTCATCGTGCCGAGGCTTTCTCCCTTCTAACTCACTTTCTTGATCGCTTGAAAAAGGATGTGCCTATTTGGAAGACCAAACCATCCACATGACAACCGTCAACCAAGTGTTTGCCCAGATCGATTCTCTTACCCCTCAACCTGGGGAGACCGAAGCGATCTCCTTGACCCAAGCCATGCATCGAGTGCTACGTGAACCCGCAATGACATCCGAAGATCAACCGCCCTTCGACCGATCCAGCACCGACGGTTATCTGGTGCGTGCAGATGAACCCGCGAAAAAGGTCCGACTCATCTCCACACATTCCCCGGGTCAATCAGCACCACCCCTTCCTCCAGCAGGTTCCGCCATCCGAATTTTGACCGGTTCAGCCCTGCCCAAACATGCTGGCCTCATCATGCAGGAAGACACTCGCCCTGCGGGGGCGGACTTCATTGAGCTTCTGAAAAAGCCGGATCCAACTCTTATTCGCCTCCAAGGATCGCACAGCAGAAAAGGATCAATCCTCCTTCCTGCTCCCTCTCTTCTTCAACCTGGCTCCATCACCCTTCTTGCCTCGCTCGGAATTACTCAACCCAAAGTTTCTCGCCTACCCCGAGTCGTTCATCTGGTCACAGGAGAAGAACTTGTCGACCCGAACCAAAATCCAGCCCATGGCCAGATTCGCGACTGCAACTCCATTTTGATCCGCACCCTACTAACCTCATTCTCCGCCACACTCGTCACTCAACAGCGGGTCGGTGACGACCGAAAACTATTCAGGCAAGCTTGTCGCCTATCTCTCGCTACTCAGCCCGACATCCTTCTTCTCAGTGGAGCCTCCAGCGTAGGGGATCACGATCATGCAGGTTCCGTTCTTGAGGAACTCGGGTTCACCATTCTCCTCCGCCAAGTATCCGTTCGACCTGGAAAACCTTTCATCCTTGCCCAAAATAATAATACTTTAGCGTTCGGTCTTCCTGGCAATCCACTCTCCCACTTCGTCTGCTTCCACCTTTTTGTCCGCCGTGCCTTGCTTCGACTTTCGGGCCTCCCCCCTCCGCCCTTTCTTTCAGCCACCCTTATTCCTGGAGTCACGATCACAGCCAATCCCCGCGAAACGTGGTGGCCCTGCCATCTCGGATCCGACGAAGGCTCTCTCACCGCCCAACCCCTCCCTTGGCGCGACTCCTCCGACCTCTCCTCCCTAGCCCAGACCAACGGCCTTCTCCGGGTTCCCGCAGGACAGGAAGCTCGCTCGCCGTGCGAAGTTCTGCCCACCATTCCTTGGTGAAACGACTTTCCCATCTCGATCCTCTAGGACGCGCCACCATGGTGGATGTCAGTTCAAAGATTCCCCAGCTTCGTCAAGCCGTCGCCTCGGGAGAAATCCGATGCACTCCCGCCACCCTAAAGCTCCTCCGCTCAGGCAAAACTTCTAAGGGCGATGTGTTGGCCGTCGCTCGTGTTGCAGGAATCCATGCCGCCAAACAAACCGCATCCCTCATCCCCCTCTGTCACCCTCTCTCCCTCAACTCCGTTCATCTTGAACTTACTCCGCAGAAAGATCGCATTCTCATCACCGCAGAAGTCCGCGTTCATGCCCGTACCGGCGTGGAAATGGAAGCTCTGACCGCTGTATCCGTTGCCGCCCTCACTCTGTATGACATGTTGAAAGCAATGGATAAGAAAATGGTCATCCAAAACATTCGCCTGAACTCAAAGGAAAAGATTTGAGCACCCTGATCGTTGCGCGTCTCACGGTCAGCGACCGCGCCCACGCTGGTGTTTATGAGGACAAGGGAGGACCCGAACTGGAGAGAGTGTTCTCTAAGGAGTGGGGCTTCACGCTGGCATGGCTACCTCTGATTGTTCCCGACGAAAAAGAGACGATAACCTCCGCGCTAAATATATGGATTGAAAAAAGGGTTCCCTTAATTCTAACCACAGGAGGGACTGGACCTGCCTCCCGTGATATTACCCCTGAAGCCACCCGTGCCGTTCTCGATAAGGAACTGCCAGGGCTAAGTGAAGCTCAGCGATGGATGAGCTTTCCCATTGCCCCAACCGCAATTCTCTCCCGCGCACTTGCTGGAGTGGCAGGCCAGAGTCTCATTATTAACTTTCCTGGAAATCCAAAAGCAATTGCCGAGTGTCTCCCCCCCTTGATGCCTGCCATCCGAGAGTGCCTTAAGCATCTCACGGAATAAAAATCAGCTTCCCGCCGGCAATCAACAAAACCACCGCCAACAATCTCTGGATCCAACGCGGGGAATAGTGGCGACTTCCCCAGCGCGAACCGATCCAACCTCCAACGATCGCCACCGCTACAAGATTCCATCCGACTTGAGGAAAAGACTGAGCCGACAAACCATATCCAGCTAAACCGGATATTGAGTTTAATAAAATAAAAGTTACCGAGACCGCCGCTACAGTTTTCGTAGGCGCCCACCTCCGCCAAAGCATCCAGGGCGTCAAAAAGATGCCTCCCCCAGTTCCGGTCAATCCGGCTAACAGGCCTAGGACGCCTCCGGTTGCAAAGAGGGAGGATCGTTTTGGATTACAGAAAACAGTTTCCTCTTTGGGTCGCACAAGAAAACGCCAGGCCGACCCCCAAAGAACCAATCCCAACAGCAGGTGCAACACGTGATTCGGTAGTTTCAAATACCCGCCGACAAAGGCCAAAGGAATGGATACAAGGGCTAACGGCCAAAGAAGTTTCATCGAAAAGTGACCTGCACCAATGAAGTTCCACCCCCCCAAGATCGCCACCACGATATTCAGACTCAGCGTAACGGGCCGAATTTCCTGTGCCGGAATTGAGCCAAAAGCCATGACCGCAATATATCCAGAAGCCCCAGCGTGACCCACCGAGGAGTAGAGAAAGGCGACCAGGGA
>LIBO01000105.1 GCA_001438005.1 Verrucomicrobia subdivision 6 bacterium BACL9 MAG-120507-bin52
CGGCTCGGCGCAATCACCACTCCTTTTCCTCCCGCTAACCCGTCCGCCTTCACCACGATCGGACACGTCAAACTCTCCAAAAAAGCCAGTGCCTTCTCCACCTCGGTAAAAGAACCCGCCCGCGCCGTCGGAATCTTCTGCTGTACCAGCAAATCCTTACAGAACGATTTACTTCCCTCCAACTGCGCTCCCTTGGCTCCAGGACCAAAGACCCTTACCCCCACCTCCCGCAACCGATCGGCCAACCCCGCACAAAGCGGGGCCTCTGGCCCCACCACCACTAACCCAGGCCTCTCTCTCTCCGCCCAACGCGTGATCCCCTCAATGTCGGTCGCCGCCATCGGAAGGTTGGTCCCCACTTTGGCCGTCCCCGCATTGCCCGGCGCAAACCACACCTTCTGCATCCGCGGATCCTGCGCAAACTTCCACCCCAAGGCGTGCTCCCTCCCCCCTCCTCCCACGATCAAAACCGTAAATCTCTCAGCCATTCAGCCTCCTCTTCTCGCAACTTGCAGGATTTTCGAAAGCAAACATTTACCCCATCGGCCAAGGTTTTACCCAAGCCAACAATCCGCTACTCTCGTTCTTGATGCCCCCCTGCCCCTTTCTTGCCCTCTCGGATCGGCTCCGCCTGACGGGACGCAAGCAACCTCTCCCCCTCCACCAATCGGCCGAAGCCTTTCTGCGCCTACTCCAAACCGAAAGAGGGGCTCCCACCCCCACGCCACTTCGCTTTCGCCAAGTCGCCCAATCCATTCGCCAAACCGGGACCTACTCTCTCACCCCGGCCGAACTCAACTACGGCTGTCGGCTCGCCTGGCGAAACAGTGTCCGCTGTGTCGGACGCTTTTTTTGGTCCAAACTGGATGTTATCGATGCTCGCCACCTTCATACCGAGGAAGAAATCTACCAGGCCTGTCTGGATCACCTGACCCACGCCACCCGCCACGGCGACATCCGCTCCACCATCACCATCTTCCCCCCAGCCGATTCCCGGGGTCATGGTCCCCGCATCTGGAACTACCAACTCAGCCGCTATGCCGGCTACCGCCTCGGTAAAAAACAGATCCTGGGTGACCCCGCCGAAGCCGATTTCACCGATCTCTGCCTCCGCCTTGGCTGGAAACCACCAAAAAAACGGACCGCCTTCGACCTACTTCCCCTGGTCATCTCCCTGCACGATAAAAAACCCCGACTCTTTCCTCCCCCCAAAAAAGCCACCCTCGAGGTTCCGATCCGCCATCCCGACTCCTCCTGCCTCGACTCCCTTCGCCTTCGCTGGTTTGCCCTCCCCGTCGTCTCCAATATGAAACTGGAAATCGGCGGCCTCTCCTTTCCCGCCGCACCCTTCAGCGGTTGGTATATGGAAACCGAAATCGGGGCCCGCAACTTTGCCGACGAAAATCGCTACCACCTTCTGCCGGAAATCGCGCGTCGGCTCCGTCTCGATACCTCCCGCCCCACCACTCTTTGGAAAGATCGAGCCCTCGTGGAACTGAACCGCGCCGTACTCCACTCCTTCGCTCAGGCCAAAGTCCGGATGATCGATCACCACTCCGCCACTGCCTCCCACCTCCGCTTCGAGGAGGACGAAGCCCAAGCGGGTCGCCCCGTCTTCGGGCGTTGGGATTGGCTCATCCCGCCCCTCTCCGGCTCTCTCACCAAACTTTGGCCGCGCTCCTACAACCCGACCGAATTTTCTCCCAACTTCCTGACCCAAAAACGGCTCTACTAAAAGTGAGTTTGCTCACTCCTCTTTGCCTTTTTTTTCTTTTCCCTGCCCTGACCCACGCCCAAGCCCCGTCCCCCTTTCCTTGGTCCGAAGGGGAAAAACTCACCTACCTGATCGAGTGGGGACCCATCGATGCCGCCGAGGCCACCTTCACCGCCCGACAAGAACCGAAGCGGGAGGGCATCGAACGGTTCGAACTTTTCCTCCGCTCCCGCGGACCCATCGAAGCTTTCTTCCCGATTCGCACCCGCATCACCTCCCTCACCCAACTTCATCCTTGGCGGACGACGGAGTACATTCAAGACCGCCAGGAAGGCGGCAACATCCGCCACCGTCGCACTCTGCCCGACTACTCGGTTCGCCTCGGACGCTTCTTTCCTGCCCCGGGAAGAGCCGAGGAAAACTTCGATATTCTCGAAGGCCCGTATGAGGATTTCGGCTCGATGCTGTACCACGTTCGTGCGTACCCATGGCAAAAGGGCAGCGCCGTCACTTGGCAGGTGCTCGAAAACAAAGAACCTCTTTTTGCCAAGATCTCCTGTACCCAAATTGCCACGCTTCCCATCGACGAACGCCCGCCCCTCCCCCTGATCGAGATATTTGGGCAACCCCACGGCCCCTCGTCCCGCCATCAAGGTTGGATGAAAATATGGATGACCGATGACGCCCGCCGCATCCCCATTTTTGCCCAGCTCAAATTTCAATACGGCACGTTCGACATACGTTTGATTCGAGGCGGTGGCCCCGAACTCGACTACCGCCCCGATGGTGAACCCATCCCGATTTACTCCGAAGCGGAATCCTCCCAAAAACCCTGAATTTTGCTTCGCGCATTTTCCCTCTTGGCCCGAAACTATCCCATGCTCCGCCTCATTCTCGAAGCCTCCACCCCCACCGTCACTTGGCTCTGGGCCAAGGACCAAACCATCCTCCACTCTGGCTCTCTGAACGGCACCGTCGCTGCGACCCTCATCCCCTCGCTGCAAAAAGATCTTCCCACCCCATCCCCGGCCGACCAAATCCTCGTCGGCGTCGGCCCTGGATCTTTTTCCGGGATTCGATCCGCCATCGCCTCCGCCCAAGGAATGGCCTCCACTTGGTCTTGCCCCGTTCTTCCGATCCGTAGCACTCACGCCATCGCCCAACAATTTCCTCATATCACCACCTTGGGAATTTTTTCCGATGCCCGCCGAGGCGATGTCTTCGCCACCTTCTACGCCAACGGAAAATTATCTCGCCCCACGACCGTTCATCCGATCGCGCGCCTTCCCGAACTTCTGTCTCGCTGCTCCTTGGCCGTCACCCCCGACTCCCTTCCGGGCGTTCCCCAACCCGCCTACCCCTCTGCCCTGCACCTTCTTTCCTCCCTTACCACCCAACCGCTTGAAGCCGATTTGCCCCTCGCCCCACTTCATCTTCGCCCGGCCGTCACGCCGGCTGCTTAACCCCTTTTTTTGACTCTTACCCGACTGCCTCCACCTCTACTCTCGGGACGATGAAAGCCCCGCGCGATGCCCGCACCTGGTGCGAGTTATCTCTTTCCGCTCTTCGCAACAATCTTCGTCTCCTCCGTCGCGCTCTACCGAAAAAGGGCAAAATTCTCGCCGTAGTCAAAGACGATGCCTACGGACACGGCCTCATTCCGATCACCCGTGCCCTCGCCCGAGAAGGGTGTGAGGAGTTTGGCGTCGCCTGCGCATCCGAAGGCGCCCAGCTGCGCCAAGCCGGCATCCGTCAACCCATTCTGCTTCTTGGCTCCACTCTTCCTTTTGAATTTTCCATCGCCCTCCGTCATCGCCTCACCATGACGATCTCCTCCCTGGCCGAAGCTCGCGAACTCGCCCGGGTCGCCCAGCGCGCCCGCACCCCCGCTCTCATCCAAGCCAAACTCGATACGGGCATGAATCGCCTCGGCGCATCCCCGACCGAATTTCTTCACCTCTTAAAATTTATCGCCCAACAACCCTTTCTCGAACTTGTCGGAACTTTTACCCACCTCGCCTGTGCCGATTCGAGTCCCGCCTTCACCCACCGACAACTCCAACGCGCCGACCTGCTTCCGAAAAATCTTCCTCACCACTGGGGCAACACCGCCGCTCTTATCTCCCGCCTTCCCTTTCCCGCCACCCACGCCCGCCCCGGTCTGGGCCTCTACGGCTACGCGACTCTTCCCCGAGCCACTCCCCAGCTTCAACCCGTTCTGTCGTGGAAATCCAAAATTCTTCTCGTCCGCTCCGTTCCCCGCGGTGAGACGGTCAGCTACGGGGCTACCTTTCGCGCTCCTCGCAACCTTCGCGTCGCCACCGTCGCTACCGGTTATGCTCACGGCCTGCCCCGCTCCCTCTCCTCTCGCGGTCATGCCCTCATCCAAGGTCAGCTCTGCCCTATCCTCGGCCGCGTGACCATGGACATGACTCTCCTCGATGTTTCCCGCCTACCCCACTCCCACCGTGGCCAAGAGGTGGTCTGGATCGGTCGTTCGGGCGGCAAAACTCGCACGGCGGCTGACCTCGCCCGCGAGGCCGGAACCGTCCCCTGGGAAATCCTCACCCGCATTCACCCCTCCCTGCCCCGTTCCCTCATCTGAAATTCTCACCTCTAGCCTCTCTCGGCCTTGGAGTCGCCGCTTGGGCAACCGCCGCGCTTCTCCCCTTCCGATTTCAGGCGATCGATCAGCGTCTTCTCGTCGCCGCCGGACAAAACACCCCATCGCTTTCCGCCTTAGCCGATTCCCTCCTCGCTTCAGAACATCTCGGCGCGGGTCTTCGTCTCTCCCTCCTTGCCGAATCGATGCAGCTGCCCGATGCCCAGAGCCTTGTCACCCAAGCCCGCTCTCTTCTCTCCTCCCGCCAAGACCTCGCTTGGCTCGGAATTCGCGATACCCGCCTCGAACTCATTCTTGCCACCTC
>LIBO01000106.1 GCA_001438005.1 Verrucomicrobia subdivision 6 bacterium BACL9 MAG-120507-bin52
CCCATGGAGAGTGACGATTGGAGCGAAGTCGGTCGCCAAGGGTGGGGTAGAAGTGAAGTGTCGTCAGAATGGGGCGATGGAGATGGTTCCCGCGTCTGACGTGGGGAATTGGGTGCAGAACAAGCTGACCGTTTAATCCTCCCACTTTCCCGGGAAAGTGGGATGGTTGTCTCACTCCGAGCGTTTGCGCTTGGTGTGGTCGAGGATCTTTTTGCGGAAGCGAAGTGTTTTTGGCGTAACTTCGAGATACTCGTCTTCGGAGAGATATTCCAAGCCGCGCTCTAGGCTGTGTTTGAGAGGCGGGGTCAGGGTAATTCCTTTGCCGTCTCCCTGCGAACGCATGTTGGTCAGATTTTTGGCTTTGCAGGGATTCACGACCATATCGGCCGGTCGGGTGTTTTCGCCGACAATCATCCCGGCGTAGATATCTTCCTGGGGTCCGACGAAAAGAGTGCCCCGTTCCTGTAAATTATCGAGGGAGTAGGCCATGGAGGTGCCCGCTTCGAGGGCAATGAGAACGCCGTTGATTCGGCTGGGGATTTCGCCACGGAAGGCGCCGTACTCGCGGAAAAGGTGGGAAATGATCCCCATGCCTTTAGTCAAATTCTGCAAATCGGTTTCGAAACCAATCAGTCCGCGGGTCGGGATGGCGGCGACGAGAGAGGTATTGTCGCCGTGGGGTTTCATATCTTCGATTTCGGCCTTGCGACCGGCCAAGTTTCCCATGATATCGCCAAGGGCGAAGGTGGGGATTTCCGCATAGAGAGTTTCGATCGGTTCCAGCACCGAGCCATCGGCCGCTTTTTGAAAGATCACTTCCGGGCGTGACACAAGGACTTCGAATCCTTCCCGGCGCATCTGCTCCAAAAGAATGGCGATCTGCATTTCGCCCCGCGCCTTCACTTCATAGGAGCCAGCGTTGGCTCCATCGGAAAAACGCAGACTGACGTTGGTGCGAATTTCTTTCTCGAGTCGCTCCCGTAAGTGGCGCGCGGTTAAAAATTTGCCCTCGCGACCGGCCAAAGGGGAGTCGTTGACGAGAAACTGCATGTGAATGGTCGGCGGATCGATCGCGACAAAGGGAAGGGGCGAACGGTCGGGTTTATCCGCGATGGTGGTGCTGATTTCAGGGGAGGCGAGCCCGGCCAGGCCGACAATGTCTCCGGCCGAGGCGCTTTCGATCTCGATTCGCTCCATTCCGCGATGGGAGAAAAGTTTGGTGACGCGGCCCGTCTCCGGTTTTCCCTCCAAGTTTAAGCTGGCGACGGGGTCGCCCATCTTGATGCTGCCTGAGACGATACGACCGATCGAGATGCGGCCGACGAAGTCGGAGTGGTCCAGGTTGGCGACGAGAAGAGCAAAAGGGGCCTGAAGGTCGGCCGGGGGGGGAGGAACCACGGAGAGGATGGTGTCAAAAAGGGCAGTCATTCCGCCGGCTTTGATTTCGGGGGTCACTTTGCCGTCCCACTTCATGGTGGCGTAGCCCTCTTTGGCGGAGGCGTAGACGGCGGGAAAATCTAACTGGGCGTCGGTGGCGTGGAGTTCAATAAAGAGATCGAAAACTTGATCGAGTACTTTTTTTGGATCTGCATTTTCCCGATCAATTTTATTGAGGACGACGATGGGCTTGGCTCCGACTTCGAGGGCTTTGCGTAGAACGAATTTGGTTTGGGCTTGGGGACCCTCGGCTGCATCCACGACCAGAAGCACTCCATCGATCATGCGCAGGATGCGCTCCACCTCTCCCCCGAAGTCGGCGTGACCAGGGGTGTCGACAATGTTCACCCGGATGTCCTTGTATTCGAAGGAGGCATTCTTGGCCTTGATGGTGATGCCACGTTCCCGCTCCAGATCCATCGAATCCATCATCCGTTCGGCGACGACTTGGTTGGATCGAAAGGTGCCAGCTTGGCGCAGGAGCTGATCCACTAGGGTAGTCTTCCCGTGATCCACGTGGGCGATAATCGCAATATTTCTGAGTTTGGGGTTCACCATAAAAATTCCAAAATAGCAGGTCGTCGGGCAAGAGCGAGGATTGTTTAAGGTTGAGGAGGTAGGGCTTCTCAGGCACGATAGGGTGATGAAATTATCCCGTAATCTTATTGGAATCGGTGCCTTGGTGGCGGTGGGTGGGCTGATGTTTATTTACAACAGCAAGGATTGGATTATCCGAAACGCGGTGGTGAAGGCGGTGGAGGAGGCCACGGGAGTTTCAACTCATTTGGGAAGCCTCCGCATCGAACTTCTGAAGGGAACGGGGTCTTTAAAAGATTTCCGAATGGGAAATCCGAAGGGGTTTAGCCGTGAAGATCTGATCTCCATCAAAGAGGGAAAAGTTGTCGTGGACGCGGCAACGGTGACCTCTGCGGTGGTCAGGATTAAATCGGTGGATATGAGTGGAGTGGGTATTGTGTTTGAGGGCAGCGGAAAGAGAAACAACATGAATGCGCTCAAGGCGCAGATCAATTCCCGCTCGGCCAAGCCACAGAGCAGTAAAAAGGATCAGGCGAAAAAGATCCGAATCGACTCCTTTGTTTTACGGAATGTGCAGGTGGATGTGCGGATGGCGGGGATTGTCAAAGTGGGAAATCTGAATTTAGGGGATATTCGGATGAGCAATCTCGGTGGATCGAATGGAGCCAGCGCCTCCGATATCGCAGCACAAGTATCGAATGAAATAGCCTCCCGGGCGACGACCGCCGTCATTCGGAACGTGGCGAAACTGGCCGAGCAGATGGGGATGGACGCCACGAAGATTGCGGATGGTTTTGGCGTTCCGACCGACGCGTTGAACAGTGCCGCTGGTTTTCTCGAGAACCTGTTTAAATAAAAAATCGTTTTGCTTGAAAAAGAGCAAAGTGTGGAAGGAGCGGTGAGCGAATCCTTGGCGATGGCGTGTGTGCGGGGGTTGGCTCGGAGGGCCAACCGAGTTGCGCTGATTGACGCGGGGATGGGGGGACGAAAAGTGAAAGCCGGGGTTTTGTTCGGGGCGGGATTGGCTTTGGCCGGTCGGTTGCGAAGAGAGGTTTCGGAAAGGCGAGTGGGGATTGTTTTGCCCCCAGGGGCGGGTGGTGCGATCGCCAATCTGGCTTGTGTCTTGGCTGGAAAAACACCCGTAAATCTTAATTTCACCTCCGGCCGAGCGGCGAGCGAGTCGGCCGTACGGCAGGCGGGAATTCGCACCGTGATGAGTGCCCAAGCGATGGAGGAGAAGTTGGGGGACCATTTTCCGCAGACCGAGCGCAAATTGGATCTGGGCGTGCTGTTAAAAGAGGAGAAAAGAAAGGCGATTGTTTGGTCGGTCTTGGCCCTGATTTTACCAGCAAGGGTTTTAGCTTGGGCGGCGAACGTTTCAACGGCGGGAGGAGAAGATGAGGCAGGGCTGCTTTTTACCAGCGGAAGCACGGGAGAACCGAAGGGGGTGGTGCTGACGCATCGGAATATTTTGGCCAACCTGCGGCAAATCGATGGGGTGTTGGGTGATTTGGAGCTGAAGTCTCTTTTGGGGTGTCTCCCCCTCTTTCACAGCTTTGGTTTTACGGTGACATTGTGGTGGCCGCTGACGGGGGGACCCCAAGTGGTGACGTATCCGAGCCCCTTGGATCCGCAAGCGTTAGGAGAGGTGATCGGCAAATATGCGGTCGATCTTCTGGTGACCACGCCGACATTTTTGCGGATGCTGATGAAGCGAGCGGGGCGAGAGAAGTTGGGGGGGTTGAAAATGGTGGTCACGGGGGCAGAGAAACTCCCGGCGGCATTGCGGGAGGAGTTCGCGCAAAAGATCGGAATCGCGGTTCACGAGGGCTATGGGATGACAGAAGCGTCGCCGGTGGTGGCGGTCAATCGGCCTGGGGCGGAGAAAGCGGGGACGGTAGGGAAATTAGTGGAAGGTTTGGAGGTGCGAACGGTGGATGAGGGGACGGGCAAAGGATTGAATCGGGGGGAGGCGGGTATTTTAGAGTTTCGAGGGCCCAATATTTTCCCGGGTTATTTGGGACGGCCAGATCTGACGGAAAAGGTTTTGCGGGATGGTTGGTACCATTCGGCCGACTTTGGGCGACTGGATCTAAATGGTTTTCTCACGATTGAGGGGAGAAGGGCTCGCTTTTCGAAGATTGGGGGCGAGATGGTGCCTCATGGGGTGATTGAGGAGAATCTGAACGAGTGGCTGGAAGAGACGAAAAAAGGGCGGGGAGGTGGGTATGAGGTGATGGTGACGGCAGTGGAGGATGAGAAGAAGGGCGAGGCGTTGGTTGTGCTGCACTCTTGTGAGTTGGACGAGGTGGCAGCGGAGAGGGCATTGCGAGAGCGGGGTTTGCCCGCGCTATGGATGCCAAAAAAGTACAAGTTGGTGGAGGAGATTCCAATCTTAGCCAGCGGGAAGCTTGATTTAGCGAGGGGGCGGCAGCTGGCTGGAGGTTAACTCAAGGTGGGTGGCGCTTGTTGCTCGCCCGGTCTCGATCCATGTTCCCATCGGC